>DAONEZ010000044.1:0-9526 GCA_035403345.1 Anaerolineaceae bacterium | reverse complement strand
TGGCGAAGAACGGTTTCTATGCCGGGATCTACAACAGCCAATTCGAAGAAGCAAATATTTATTAAGAATCATCTTAAAACACGACCCCCTCTCCCGCTTGCGGGAGAGGGGTAGGGTGAGGGCTTTTCAACTTCTTCAATCACAACTTGCTACCATGCCATACAGTCAGTTTTAACAATACCAGTTGATGCGAGTACCCTCATTCCGCTGCAATCCAACTTTCCTTGAACTCCTGGTCATCGATCTTGCCGTTTAACCATTTCACGGCATCTTCGTAATTGATGGCAAACCCCTTGCTGCCTGGCTTGTCCCCCGCTGAGGTGGCAATCACCACCAGTCGCGGGATGAACGGCTCAGCACGCACGAACTGCGGCACGGCTTTGAAGACCACCCTTGCCAATTCCTCATCAAATTTCACGTCATCGCTGTTGAGCGGGCTCAAGTAGGAAACCGCCAGCACCTCACCGCCGCCTTGCATTTCCTTGATCTCGATGGAAAAGGGATCAACGATCTGGATCTCGGCTACGACCGCGCTGCGCACCAGGCGCACTGCGCGTTCACGTGAGACCGCATCGGCCGGCGTGGAAACCTGCGCCACATCCTTGCTTCCGGGCTCATCATTGGGACCGGCGGTCTTCGTCCCGCAACCAGCGAGGTATACCAGGCAGATACTTAATAGGATGGAAAGCAGCTTAATTCTCATGCGCCCTCGAGGCAACTGGATACCGGCGCACTTATTTTACCCGGTTCCCCAACACCTGCTTCAACTGCCTTTGCACCCCCATGGCATTGCTGATGATGAACTGTATCTGGTCAGACATGGTTTTCACCACCATGGTATCCGGTGCGTTATCATCAAAGTCGCCGGTGTAGGTTTCAATGACCTTTAATTCGCTCAAGGGGATCATGAAGTTCTGCGGGTTCTCCAGCAGGATGGCATCAGGCGGATACGCCAGGTACTTCTCACCGGAACGGGTGGACATCTGCGCGCCGATCTGCCCCAGCCATTTCTTGCCTTCGCTTTTGGCTCGTTCGCGCGCCGCATTGATATCCTCCGCCTGCATTTCCTTGGTCTGCAGGGCGAAGATCAAGCGGAAATTGGTGACCACCAGGTGATAAACGACCGATGAGAACATACCGGTTTTGCGCGTGAGCATGCCCACCACTGTCAACACCTGCTCACCGACTTGTACAGCGGCCGCTGGCACAGGCGGGATGGACTGCGAAGTAGTGACTGCCGGTATAGGCGGGCTGGGCTGCGGAGCAACGACTGCCGGCATGGGAGGGATAGATTGTGGAACAGGAAAAGGTGGCGGAGTAGGCGCGGCTTGGGTAGTGTTGACGGGCATCTGGGGCGGTGCCTGTACGGGTAACGGGGGGATGACTGGGGGTGTCGGTGCAGCAGGGGCGGGCTCCTGCGGCAGGTTGATGGCATGGCCGCACTTTACGCAAAACTTTGCACCTGGTTTGAGTGCTGCACCGCATGCCGGGCAAATGATTTGTTGGTTTTCCATGCATCCTCCTTGTGTTATTACCATTTTAAAAAGAAAAATCGTGAAGGAGAGTTTCTCCTTCACGATTGATTCTACAATAATTCTGCAAAACTATTGTGCCTGGAAGCTGATGCCTGACACCAGCCAGGCATCGTTCACCTGGTCAAAGATTAATACGACATCATAAGTAATTCCATCCAGGGTCGCTTCGCCTTCCATTTGTCCCTGGTTGTTTTCGATGTTCGTGCTGCTGAAACTCCACTCAGGGAATGCGCGTATGGCAGCCCATTCCTGCCAACCGGCGTCACCGCCTACTTCTTCCTGTACCGACGGGGTCAGCAGGTTGAAGCTGGTGGTGTAATCCATATTCTGCAGGGCGGTCATGAAGGATTTACCTGTCTCGTTGACTGTTTTCAAGTCGCCTGCCAGTCCGCAGCCGGATAGCGCTACCAGCAACAGGGTGGATATGACCACAACCGATACGAATTTGGTTTTCATTTTTCTCCTTTTATTAATCTTGCTCTAATTATCACAAATTCTATCTAAAAAATCAATATCTAAATAGTATCGAGGTCTTCCAACAGGATCTTTTTATCACCAGCATCTGCGATTCCCTCTGCTGCTTGTTTAGCTGATTGCAGGTAACTATTCCAATCAGGTTCTCCTGCCAGTTTGGATGCGCGCGCAAGGGCTTCATATCCAAACGCCAGGTCGAAGTCACCAATTTGATTCTCCAGGCATAAATCTAACGACCGTTGTGCATGAAGCAAGGCGGGTTGCGGACGATTGAGCACGCACCATACGCGCGAGATCAACCATTCCCCGCGCGCGATATTCACCACGGGAGGATGCGAGGCTGCCCAATGGTAACGCGATGCGTACGCACAACTCAGCATCTCATCTTCTTCATCCCTGGTCTTATCGGTTTTATCCATCAACTCCCAAACATGGTTAAATAAGGATATTCCAAGTTCTTTGTGCTGCTGAAGGGTAAGGTTAGGATCTGTCATGGTTGGTTCTCCCGTCTGTACTTCATACGTCAATGATCTGTTCAGAAGGCTCCTTGTGGCTTTCCCATTCCACGAAGCACTGCAAGTCTTTTCCGATCTGGCGCAGGACAAAGACCAGCACGGCGGCATCATCCACGTAACCTGCCAGCGGGAACCAATCCGGCATCAGGTCAAGCGGTGAGACAAAATAGAGGATGGCAGCCACTACCATGACGACCGATCCCCATGGGATGGTGGTGTACTGACCGCGCAGATACGCCCGAGTCAAGCGGAAGAAGGCTTTCAGGTTCGTCCAGAAATCAGCCTTTGCCCCGCCTGTTCCTTCCCGGTCATTTGCTCTGCGTACCGCCTGTTCCAGTAAACGTTTGGAACGGTCGGGGTCTTTGAGATAATCCTCCGCCCGGTTGCGGGCACGGTTTACAGCTTGTTTCACCTGGTCTTGCCCGGGTGAGTATGCTTTGCGTGTCATTCAACTCCTAACTTAAAATCCGCCAGGTATGTGATGGGGCGGAACGCCACCACTCCCAACTCCACCAATGTTCCCTTCAATGGTGTTAAGGCAGCCTGGCTGAGCTGGAGCGCCTTCTTTAGTTGGGCTTTGCTGAGGTCGAATTCAAGTGTGCAGTGCGGCACCCAGTTGCCTGGCAGGTAAAGCGGACTGCAAACGATGTGTTCCTGTTTCAGCAGCTCATGAAACTCCGTATGCACCTGCAGCAGCCGGGAATTGGCAGCAGGGATCAGGAAAAGAACGTTATCCTCAGTTGGAAATACACCTATGGCGCTTAACTGGATCTCGAATGGCGTCAACTGGCGGGAAAACTCCCGGGACAGGTTCACCAAAGGTTGCGGATCGACGCGCCCAAACACCGCCAGGCTGATATGCGGACGGTCGTTCATAGCCCCCAGCACGGGGCGTACCCCCTGCTGGTAAATAGAATTACGGAAGTCCAGGATCTGCTTTTCCGTTTGAGGGTCAAAATAATATTCGACAGCCAGGCCTTGATGGGTCCAGGGTTCGTGTGTCAATTTCCTCTCATTCCTATCAATCTATACGTTTTCTCGTCAAGGAAGTTGCGCCGGCTATTTGCTTGCTGCTTGGATCATGTCCATGTAATCCTTGATGGACGGCATGGCGACCAGTTTCTCATAATAGAAATTGTTGACGATGTTGATGACCATATCGCGTGCTGCTTCAGATTCGCGCGTGAGCTGGTCATGCGCCTCCGGCTGGGAAAGCGCATCACGCAGGCGCAGCAGGTGCTTGACGATCTCGCTTTCCTCCACGCCCTCCAGCGCCCGGATGACCTCGAAGATGAGATTGTCGGTCGATTCCACCATCTCCGCCTGGGTGATGGCTGAGCCGGGCGTGTAGGCATCATCAATCGTGCGGATGAGCGACCAGATCTGGTAGAGTATTGTGGCTGGCTCGTCAAACAATTCGCGCAGAAACGCGGCTTCCTCGTACCGGCCGGTCAAGCGGAAGATGTTGTACATGCGCTTGGCGACCTTGCCGTAATTGAGGTCCCTGGTCAGGTACTTGTGCACCTCATGCTCCAGGGCGACCACGTAATCCTCAAGCGCGTTGGCGGATACGTGCTGCGCAACTTTTGAGAAGATGGGTACTGAGGCAGCGTCCAGGTAGATCTCCTGGAAATATGGATCAAGGAAACCGTCCAGCGGGGTGATCTCGCCGTTTGGAGCCTCCCATGTTGCATCCAGCATGTTGCTGGCATTGGCCAGTTGCTTGCGAATGGGGTCCGCCACCACCCAGTCCAACTTGCACCAGCCGGGGTTATCCTTGACCTCATCCCATGACACCACTGTACGCGATCCGTCTTGCAGGAAACCTTCAATGCAGCCGGCTTTGAGCTGCTCAGGCCGCCAGGCGATGGGTGTACCAGCTTTCACTTCTTTGGTTCCGACGACCATATCACGCGGGTAGGAACCGAACTTGACCTCGATCAACTGGTAAGTGGGTCCCTGGGCAAAGTTGAGCGCTTTCTCGCGAATGATCTTCGCCAGGATGTCACAGGCCTCAGCCCGGGTGGGCGCGGTGATGTTCACGCGCTCGAAGTAGTCGCAATCCCCCGGGTAGGTCTGGATCTTGGATTGAGCGGATGATCCCGAGAGTGCTAATGCAGTTTCCACCTGGCCGGGTACGTCCTCGAATTCCACGATCTTGCCCACCCGCCGGAAGTATTCCAGGTCTTTGGAACTGAAATCCAGCATGCTGATGTTGTTGCCGAACACCCCGCTGCGCGTGTCCATGGTGATCTGTCCGCTGTCCTTGTAGGCGGCCATGCTGGTGAGCCACTGCAAAGCTTCGTCTTCCTTGATCTCCACGCCCAGCCTGCGCGCGGATTCCATGATACGGTTTAAGTCGGACTGTGGATTATCAACTCTCTTTGCCATACTGATCCTCCTGTGAATTGAAGAACCGATAAAATGTTACAAAGAGTATAACAAATTCAGTCGCTGGAACAAACAGCCAGTTATTCCCCCCGGTTGAACTTCGGGTTTTGTTTCAATATCTTCTGGAAAATGAGGGCCTGGTCCTGTGCGTCACGCAGGGCGTTGTGGGTCAGGCTGATTTCCTCGAGGAAGTGCGAGGAAAGGTGTGTCAGCGTCGTTTCGGACCAGTCCACCCCCATCTGCCCCATGTAATAGGCTTTGATATCCAGCGCGCTATGACCTAAGGGATTACGGCCCAGGTAACGCATAAAATAATCATGCACGAACATCCAGTCAAAGGGAGCGTTCAGGCCTACAAACACCGGCCGGGCACCTTGGGGTACATGCTCCTGGATCCATGCTTCAAAGGCGAGCAGAGCAGCTTCGGGTTCCATACCGGTTTGCTGCAGGGTGTGCGGATCCAGCCCGCTGACGGCAAGCGCTTCCGCGTCCGCCTCGCTGCGGTCGGGCTTCAGCTCCGTGTAAAAGGTCACATCCGGTTGCCATACCAGGCAGGCACCGACAGAGAGCATGGCATACTTTGCCGGGATCGGTCCGGCAGTTTCTACATCAACACAAATGAAGATTTCTTCCATATTGCAGCCTTCAATCTAGCGGGTTTTTCAATATGGTGATCTCGCAGGCTGGGTTTCCATTGGAGGAAATGGCGGGTTGCTGATCCACCGCATAGAATTTCCCAATCCCTGCCCATCGGCAGAATTCCTGCACAAACCCGCGTAGGTAAGCACACGGCAAGGGAGGAAGATCATTTGGCTGTTCCCTTGCGGATTCCACGACCAGCTTCCACGTGTCAGGTTCGTTCACCAGCGTGATGTGCACGGCGTGATTTAAACGCAATTGCTCCAGGATGTCTTCCAGCCCGGCACGGATCTTTGATTTGACAGACTTAAAGCGGAATTCCTTGTCCGTCCATCCGAGGTCAGCCTGGTTTTGTCTCAGCCAGCAGGAGAACCCTGCTCGGCCGGCACGAATGAGAATGCCCTCTGTCACCCTGTCCTCGAGAGGCAAGGTTCCCGCCAGGCGGCTATCCTGGAAATCCGCGGCGTCTTGCTCACCGAGGACTTCGATCAGACCGTGGAGGAAAGGATCAGTTTTATCGGTAATCGTTTTATCAAGCATGAGGAAAGTACGTCAAATTCCTTATCTGGGGGGTTACCATTGGTCTATTTTAGCGCATATCTGCGGCATGCGTGCAGGTAACTCCTGTCAAAATCAGGGATTGGATGACCGGATGCACACGCGCGGCTCAAAGCCTTGTGTATAATCGTAAAGACAGGAGTACCATGCCAGTTCTCAAGTCTCTTCTCAACGATCACGACCTTGATTTTCTCACGCGCATCGCACATGCCTGGCGCGTAGAGGTCAGCCCGCGCGACCACGCTAGCGCCCTGACTGATCTAGTGGTTGGTATGTTGAATATGCACAATCTCGAGGGTATGCTCTCGCGACTGGATGAACCCGGCAGGCAAGCCTGGAACGAGCTCCAATCTTCAGGCGGGCATATCCCCTGGGTTATCTTTACCCGTAAATACGGGGAATTACGCTCAATCGGGCCGGCGCGCCGCGAACGCGAAGCCCCTGACCTCAACCCAGCCTCTACCACGGAGCGCTTGTGGTACACCGGTTTGATCGGCCGGGCTTTTCTTAAAATTGGCCCAGATACAGAAGAATACGCTTATGTACCGGATGAGCTGCTTTCCTCCAATCGTGGAGGGCAGGCCGAGGTCTGCCTCAGCCTGCGTCCGGCGGCTGATCAATCACCGGCCAAGGTACGCAAAGCCGGAAGTTACCTGCTGGATCACCTCACAGACTTGCTGGCTGCCGCACGCATGCAGCAGGAGGTGCCGCAGGAGATCTTTGCTGCCTGGGGCATTCCGCGTGACTTCTTGAATACCCTGTTCCGCCTGACCTCCCTGCTGGATGCCGGGGGACAGCCGGACGCGGAGGCTCTGAGATCCTTCTTCCAACAGACGCGCAGCCAGGCTTTGTTCACGTTATACCGGTTGTGGCGGGATGCCAGTGAGGTCAACGACCTGGCCATGCTGCCCGGGCTGACTTGTGAGGGTGCCTGGCGCAATGACCCGCTTGCGCCGCGGCGTATGCTCACCTCCATCCTGGTTGACCTGGAGGGTAATGGCTGGTGGAGCATTTCTTCGCTGCTGGCAGGGATCAAGCACAAAACCCCCGATTTCCAGCGACCGGCCGGAGATTATGATTCCTGGTTCATCCGCGATGCACAAAGCGGAGAGTACCTGCGCGGTTTTGAATGTTGGGACCAGGTGGAGGGTGCGCTGCTGGTTTACCTGCTGAGCGGTCCCCTGCACTGGTTCGGGCTGCTCAACCTGGCCAACGACCCTGTCAGCGGGGAGGTCAATGCTTTCCAGCTCACCCCCGCCGGCAGGGACATGCTGCATGACCGGGAACCATCCATTAATAACGATGAAACAACTGAAATCCTGGTAAAGGGAAGCTCCAACCTGGTATTTCCCTCGCGCTGTTCACGGCTGCAGCGATACCAGGCGGGACGCTTTTGTGAATTGATCTCCGCCAGCCAGACCGATACCACTGGCCGTATTTCTCCCGCTTCGCTCAAACGCGCGGCAGAGCAGGGGCTAACCATTGCCCACCTGGTGCAACTACTGGAGAAAGAGCGCAAAAAACCTCTACCGATGGCTTTCAAACGCCTGGCTGAGCGTTGGCAGACGTATGGTCTGGAGGCAGAAGTTTCCAAGGTTTTATTACTACGATTCTTTAATGAAGAAACTTGTGCTGAATTCATGGGTCTCCCTTCCGCCTCGCGCCTGGTGCTGGAACGTCTGAATGGGATTACTGTGCTGATCCAGCAAAAGCAGGTGGGCGCGGTGCAAAAGGCGCTGGCGGAGATGGGCATCCTGGCCCAGATTGCCGCGGATGTATAATCAAAAAGTAAGCAAATCACAACAAATCAGAGGTGAAGATGAGTAAAAGGCTGGATTGGGTCAGTGAGGAACTGGAGGATTTGAAGGCAGCCGGATTATATAACCGTATCCGTACACTGGGCTCGCCGCAGGGTGCCTGGCTGGTGGTGGATGGCAAACGCGTACTGAACTTCTGCTCCAACAACTACCTGGGTTTGGCGAACCATCCGAAGATCGTTCAGGCTGCCAAAGAAGCGCTGGAGAAATACGGTGTGGGTCCCGGAGCAGTGCGCTCCATCGCCGGTACGATGGAGATCCACCTGGAATTGGAGCACCGACTGGCGAAATTCAAAGGGGTCGAGGCTGCTATTACCTTCCAATCCGGGTTCAATGCCAACACGGCCACCATCCCTGCCCTGGTGGGCAAGGACGATGTCATTTTCTCCGACGAACTGAACCATGCCAGCATCATCGACGGCAGCCGCCTTTCCGGTGCGCGCATCGAACGCTACCCGCATGCCAGCGCAGCCGGGCTGGAAGAGGTGCTCAAGACGCACGAGGGTACCTATCGCCGCGGGTTGGTCATCACCGACGGCGTATTCAGCATGGATGGCGACATCGCGCCGCTGGATGAGATCTACGCGGTCACCAGCCAGCATGACATCATGTTCATGGTGGATGATGCACACGGTGAAGGGGTCATCGGCCGCGGGGGTCGCGGCATCGTGGACCATTTCGGACTGCACGGCAAGGTGGATGTCGAGGTCGGTACGCTTTCCAAGGCCTTCGGAGTGGTAGGCGGCATCGTGGCTGGTAATTCGCTCATCATCGATTGGTTGCGCCAGCGCGGCCGCCCCTTCCTGTTCTCCTCTGCCACCCCGCCCGCGGACGTGGCAGCCTGTATCGCCGCTGTGGACCTGCTGGAGAGTTCCACTGAGCTGGTGGATAAGCTATGGGATAATGCGCGCTATTTCAAGGCGCAGATGAAGGACCTGGGCTTCAACACCGGCGTCAGCACCACTCCCATTACCCCGGTCATGCTGGGTGAAGCGCTCCTGGCGCAGGCCTTCAGCCGTGAGTTGTTCGAGGAGGGCGTGTTCGCCATGCCGCTTGGATTCCCCACCGTGCCAAAGGGCAAAGCGCGCATCCGCGTGATGATCTCCGCCGCGCATAGCCGCGTAGACCTGGACCAGGCCCTGGGGATCTTCTCCAAAGTGGGCAAGAAGCTGGAAGTGATCTAAAAGAATCAGAGAACAGAGAATAGAGAACAGAGAACCGTAGATTTTCTCCCGGAGTTTGATTTATAACTCCGGGAGCTTGCACTTGATTACGTGTAGAGCAAGCCCCGGGAGTCAAGAACCAGATTCCCGGGGGAGCATACATATCTCCCGGAGTTTGCACTTGATCACGTGTAGTGCAAGCCCCGGGAGTCAAAAACCAGACTCCCGGGGAAGGACTAAATAATCTAAGTAATTCGCGGAAATTCGCGGATGCACTTTACTGATTCTTCTCGAACAACCTTCGACGGCGCCAGTTGATGAGCGGAGCCGCCAGTTTGCGCAGGTAGTACTTGCCCACGATGGGCGCCAGGAATTTGCCCCCGTCGCGGTAGTGTACGCGCAGCATTTCCGGCCAGCAGCGCTCGTCGGCAACC
>DAONEZ010000043.1:0-9548 GCA_035403345.1 Anaerolineaceae bacterium | reverse complement strand
TTTACGATAGAACTCGGTTGTTCGCGTGTGGCGCGCAGGCTGAACCAGGAGATCACATATAGACCACTGGCAATGAGGAAAACAACTGAAAAGCTTTGCGGGGGTTTCAGTGCGGACAGGATCAACCCGGCCAGGAAAGCCCCCAGGCTGGCAAGCAGGTTGGCGGCGGCGGATTGCATACCAAAAAAAGTGGCCCTGAAATCCTGGGGAATCACCTTGCTGATCATGATTTGCCAGGCATTGGCAGTAAAACCTGCTCCGAGTCCCTGCCAGATGAGCAGCAGGAAAGAGAGGACCAGGGCTGCATGAACGCCGATGCGCGGAAGAAGGAAGCCCACCACTGCCAACCCGAGGATGGGCAGGCGTTCATGGATGGTCATCATCAGCACAAAGGGTTTGAGTTTTTCCAGCTTCGCAATGTGCCTGGCCAACAGCAATTGCGGTAATTGCCAGCCCATGTTATGGATGGCCGGGATGAGTCCAATTAATGTCGCTGAGGAGGTCATAGTGGCGATAAACAGGGGGATGACAGTGGTAAACGAAGCAAAACCGACCCCAAACCCGAAGAAGGCACCATCTCCGATGTTGGCCAAAATATTATGCTTCAGGTCTTTTTTTTGTTGTTCGATTGTCATCTGTTTATATACAATAAACCCCGGATTGAGGCCGGGGTTGGTTTCCTAGTGAACTAAGGATTGCCTAATAGGCTTCGTCTTCGTCGGAATCATCCCAATCATCTTCGCCATCTTCATCCAACTCTTCCCATTCTTCCAGTTCTTCCTCTTCCTCGCTATCCCAATCATCATCGGTAGCGGATTCAGCATTTGCAGAATAGGTCTTGCATCCAGTGTCCGGATCCAGTTCAACCATGCCCGCACTGCAGATGCCTTCGTCCAGGAAGGCACAATCCAGGTAATGACATCGAATTCGCGGCATATCTAATTCCTCCTATGAGTTTCATTTGCCGGTGATTTTACCAGCCGAATTATTGATACGGAAAAAATGACCGTAATCGAGAGCGCTGAGACCACACACCACTGACAAAGTGCTTTGATCACAAAAATCTCCAGGTATGTCAGGTACAAAGAGAACAAAAAACCAAACAGGCTAATTCCAAACAGAAGCAGGTGTTCATATTTCGCGATGTATTTTACTCTATCTTTTAATAATTGAATTAACAAAATCACGGCGTACATGGCTGCGCCGTAAGCAGCCAAGGGGATACCCCATAATAGTGACCAGCGGGTGGCGTTAACTTTGTTGCAATCTCCCAATCCGGGAGTGCAATACAGTTGAGAATGGGTGAGCTTGCTTATCGTCAAATAGACCGCTACTGAAAAACCAACCACCGCAGCGATCCAGATGATCTTTGTGAAAACATCCCTTTTTTTGGTCTTATGCTTCATAATGTAGTCAATATTGTCCAAGCGTTACCATAACAAATTAAGTAAGAATTTACCCTCCAGTTCTCAACTGGAGTGGAAAAACGCCGTATTATATCACTACTATCCGGGGTTCAACCGGTGGGCTTCCATGACATTGGGAATGTTTTCGATCTTGGTCAGAATGCGTGAAAGTTGGGCAATATCCGCTACTTCAACGACCATCATGATGGAAGCGAGGTTATGAGTCACATCGATCTTGATATCCTTCAGGTTTATGTTTTCATTGTTTAGCAGCGAGGAAATATCTCCCATTAACCCCTGTCGGTCGTAAGCTTTGATCTGGATTTCCACGGGGAAGGTGTGCTGCGGCTCTCCCCAGGTGACGCGCACAATGCGGTCACGGTCCTTGGTGCGCAAGATGTTTGGACAGTCCTGGCGGTGGATGGTCGCTCCGCGTCCGCGGGTGATGTATCCAACGATCTCATCACCGGGGACTGGATTACAACAGCGGGCAAAATTTGTGAGGATGTTGCGCAACCCCAGCACAGCAACTGCGTTTTCAGTCAGGTCTTTAGGTTGGGAAGGCTTGATCTCAAACGGTTGAGCTGTGCTGGCCTGTCCTTCGGAAAGTGTGTTGATGATATGACCGAGGGATACGTCTCCGCAGCCGACTGCCACATAGAGGTCGTCCAGGCTCCTATAATCAAAGGCTTTCGCCAGGTTATCCAGGTCGTAGTTTACCAATCCGACCCGGCGGAATTCGCGTTCGAGCAATTCCTTACCCTGGGCCAGGTTCTGTTCGCGGTTTTGGTGTTTGAACCAGGCTTTGATCTTGGAGCGGGCGCGCTGTGTTTTCACCAATCCCAGGTTGGAATTGAGCCAGTCGCGCGAGGGACCTCCCTGCTTGGCGGTGAGGACTTCCACCTGCTCACCGGTCTTGAGCGCATAATCCAGACTGACCAGTTTGCCGTTCACCTTAGCGCCGCGGCAGCGGTTTCCGATCTCGGTATGCACTGTGTACGCAAAATCAATGGGGGTAGCGCCGGCAGGAAGATCGATGATATCTCCGCGCGGCGTAAATACGTACACGCGGTCTTTGAAGACATCCGTCTTCATACCATCCACAAATTCGTTGGCGTCCTCCACTTCCTGGCGCCATTCCATCACTTTTTTTAGCCAATTGATGCGCTGCTCGTAATTCTCGTCCCGGGGACCTTTTTCCTTATAGCGCCAGTGGGCCGCGATACCGTATTCGGCGTTCTGGTTCATCTCCGGGGTACGGATCTGAACTTCCAGCGGTTTACCGTCGTCATAAAGCACGGCTGTGTGCAGGGATTGGTAGAAGTTATCCTTGGGGGCGGCGATGTAATCATCGAACTCGGTCGGGATCGGGCGCCAATGAGTATGGATTATTCCCAGTACAGCATAGCAGGAGGGAATATCCGGAACGATCAGGCGCACGCCGCGCAGGTCACGCACTTGTTCGAAAGGTTTGTTCTTATCTGCCATTTTTCGGTAGATCGAGTAGATGTGTTTGCTGCGTCCTGATATTTCGATTTTTATGCCAGCTTCAGAAGTTAATTTTGCGATCCGGTCGGTGATGGCTTTCATCTGGCGCTCACGCTCAACGCGGGTTTCCGCCAGGTTTTGGGCAATTTCCTTATATTTCTCAGGGTTGGTGTGGCGCAGCCCCAGGTCTTCCAGCTCCCACTTCAATTGCCAGATTCCCAGGCGATTGGCAAGCGGGGCGAAGATATCCAGGGTTTCCTGCGCGATACGCTTGCGTTTACGTTCCGGCATAAAACCGAGCGTGCGCATGTTGTGCAGTCGGTCAGCCAGTTTGATCAGGATGACACGGATGTCCTCTCCCATGGCCAGGAAGGTTTTCCGCAGTGTTTCGTTGGCCAGGTCGCGGCGGCGGTCGCGCGCCAGTTGCGAGTCAAGGAGTTCTTCCTTTTCGTCGTGGTTGCGGGATTCCTGGTTCTCAAAAAGCACCGCGTCATGCTGATCCGCCCGGGAAACGCGGGGCAGGTGGGTCAATTTGGTCACGCCGTCCACCAGCCTGGCAACCTCATCACCGAAATCGCGTTTGATGTCCTCAAGGGTAATGGGAGTGTCTTCGACGGTGTCGTGCAGCAGCCCTGCAGCCACAACCACTGGTTGGACTTTCAATTCAGCCAGGATGATGGCCACGGCGACACAGTGGGTAATGTACGGTTCGCCTGACGCCCGTTTTTGCGTGCGATGAGCTTCCTCGGCGTAGTTGTATGCCTGGATGATAAACTCACGATCGATCACAGAGAAGTTCTCAGGCAGAACCTCCATCAGGTTTTCGAGAAGGGGGGAGAGATTTTCTGTGCTGATCATGGGTTTCGAATTAGTATATCACTTTGAAGGGAAGAGCACCTTTTGGATTGAGGATTTTATTCGCCTGGCGAGATCTTTGTTCCAGGAATTGGGAAATTTGTGAGGTCAAAGTTCTCGATTGAGGCAAGTCGTAGAGTGGCTGCTGAAAAATCCATACCGACTGTCATCTCCGTAGGGACCACTACACACTGCAGACCAGCTTTCCTCGCTGACAGGAGACCATTGGTTGAGTCTTCAAAGGCGAGGCAATTCTCAGCAGATAACCCCAATTGTTTCAGCGCTAACAGGTATAACTCAGGGTCTGGTTTAACATAGGTCACATCATCAGCAGTGCAAACAGCACCCAATGAAGTAAGCAGACCGATTCGATCAAGGTTGCCAATTACCCATTCCTGTTCGGAGCTGGATGCAACGGCAAGTTTGATCCCCCTGGATTTGGCAGCCTGAATCAGCTCCAGTACGCCAGGGAGAACTGGCTGCTCGTTAACCAGTGCCTGGGCACGCTGGTCTGCAATCTCCTGAGCCTGACATGCCTGGATCATGCCGTTGGACTGTTCAACCAATAGCTCTGCTGGATTGAAAACACTCGGTCCAGTACCTACGCCCATAAGCCATTGGTCGACAGTAAATGTGAGACCATATTCCTGGAAGAGGGATCGCCAAGCCTCATAGCGAGGGATCTCAGTTTCCAGGATAATTCCATCAAAATCGAAGATGATACCTAATAGCGGTGTATATGTTGTTTTCATATATAAGACTTGAGTTTGCTCCAGATTTTGCCAAGTATATCATCAGTGCAAGATTGACCCTGGCGAAAAGACAAAAATGGGAAAATGATCAATAATGGATGTTGCAACCGCTCCAATTATAGGTATAATAATCACGTTATATTACCTGTTCGGAAAAAATCTTAATTCCAGACCTGCTGAATTCTAACGGTCAATCTTTATATTAAGAGGACAACATGGCAAAAAAAGTAAAAGTTAACACAGAGGAAGTAACCGAAACGAAGAAGAAAAAGAAATTAGGCGTATGGGCAATTATTGGCATCATCCTGGGGGTCCTGGTTGTGGTTGGCGGGGCAGGAGGTGGGTATCTCATCCACCTGTCGAACACCAGCCCAAAATTCTGCGCAACCTGTCATATCATGGAACCGAATGTGACTTCTTACCTCACCAGCAGCGACCTGGACAACGTGCATTACCAGGCTGGCGTGCAGTGCAAGGAATGTCACGATTACCCCATTCCGGCAGAGATCAGGTCTGGTATAAAATTCATTTTTGGCGATTACACCGTGGATGCAGATGGTAAATTAGCACCTGTTACTTACGGTAATGATCTGTGTTTGCAGTGTCACATTAGCTACGATCACGTGGCACAAAAAACATCGTTCCTAACTCACAACCCGCATGACAGTCACAATGGTGAGTTGCCTTGTAAAACCTGCCACGTATCACACGGGGCACAGGTCGATTACTGCGGACAGTGCCATACCAACACCGGTCAGCGCATCATCGGCGAACCGTATCCCGATCGCGGTACCATCGATTAATTCGACATAAAAACCAAACAGCCAGAGCTAAAATCTCTGGCTGTTTTTTTATTATTGCCAAACCTGAACATTTATTTTAGTAATTCCTGTCCTTCAAATTTCCTTGAGGGAGATAAATAAGATAAAGTCTCTTTGTCTTCAAGCAAGAGCGAGCCAGTTGCGAGGCGGGTGAGCAATTCACCGGTGGAAGGGCCCAGCATGAAGCCCTGACCGCATAACCCTACGCCCAGCAGGAGGTTCTCCACTTCGGCAGACCAGCCAACGATCGGGAATCCATCCGGGGTCATGGGGTACAACCCGCGCCAGGTACGGCGCACGCGGATATTGGCCAGGCGCGGCATGATTTCCAGCATACGGCGGGACACCATGGGCAGGAAGCTGCTGGTTTCATCCACGTTTTCCCCCCAGGCGTTGGGGCTGGGAGTGATGCAGAAAATGATTTGTCCGGTGATGTGCTGATAGAAGTAATAGTTGGAAGAGCCGGCTGCTGGACGGATATCCACGATCATGGGACCCAGGAACCTGGCGACCGGTTCGGTGATGGCGGCTTCGTGGCTATCCGGCCGGACTGGCAGGTCAACGCCGGCGAGTTTGCCGACCGCGGCTGCGTTTGGTCCGGCAGTGTTCACCACTATTGCGGCGGCGTATTCGCCCTGGGGTGTTTTCACAGCCTGTATCCTGCCATTCTGTAATTTCATTCCACTGACCGGTTCGTTGAACTTGAAGGTTACCCCGGCGGTGACAGCCAGCGTGTAATAGGCATGGTTGGTGAGCAGCGGAGAAGCACTGCCATCCCCGGGGGAGAAAGTGCCTCCCAGCAACCCGCGCGGATTCAAATCAGGGACGATCTTCAATAAGTCATCAGGTGAATACCAATCGATATTCAGTCCATAATTCTTTTGTTTGGCAAGCAGGTCATTCAGCGTTTTTTCTTCCCTGGGGGTGTAGGCCACAAAACTATAGCCGCATTGATCCCATTCGATGTCTTCCCCGAAAGTCTCGCGGAAAGTTGAGAATATCTCGATGCTGCGCAGGCATAACCGTATCTTGGCTGGATCCGAATGAGTAGCTCGGATGCCGCCAATGGCGCGTTTGTTCGAGCCCTGGCCGACGCTCGAGACAGAGTCAAGGACAAGCACTTTGAGACCGGCTTTAGCAAGGTAGTAAGCGGTAGGGACGCCCAGGGAACCAGCGCCAACAACAATCGCATCGTATGTGGTGGATTGGGTCATTATCAGCTTTCCTCATCCTTTCCACCTGCAAAGACTCCCAGTGGTACTTCGATGAAAATAGGCCGCCGCGATGGGTCAATCACCTGGTCGTTTGGTACGCCTTCTTCATTAAAAATCCTGTGTATGAGTGAGGCGCAGGTCTTTGCACCGCAAGCTCCCATGCAGGCTCTCGTAACAGTCTTGATCTCGTTGATATCCCGGTAACCCTTGCGGATGAGGTCGCGCACTTCGCCAGCGGTCACGTGCTCGCACCGGCAGACGATGGTATCATCGGTCACGTGTGAAACATATCGGAACATGGGTTGGGTAATGGGGGCGTTTTGGATGCGTATTCCGGCGACCAGCGGCGCAATTTCTGCATCTGCTTCCACGCGGATGATCAGAGTGCGGTCACTGGTTGGAATGGTGTGCAGGTCAACGATCTCTGTTTCACCCAGGGGATTTCCTTCGGTATCCAGGATCGTCACAGTGTCATTTTTGTTAATAACTTCATTTGAAAACTCATAGGCGATGGAGACGATCGGACGTTCTGAATTGGTCCGGTAATCCACAAGCGTAATGGCCAGCCCGGGGCAGCCGGCCACGCATTTCTCGCACACCTCGCAGCAGTAATTGTTACCCACAAACTCCGGCACCGAGCGGATGTCTTTCTTGTTAATGCTGATCAGACCGTGCGGACAGAGGGTGGAGCAGGGATCGCAGGGGATCTCCTGGGAGCAGTGGAACACGGGGACCACGCCCGCCTGGATATCCGGGATCTCCTCGGAATGAACGCCCCCGGGTTTGGACTTGAGGATCTCTCCAGTGCGGTACCAGGATGATGGGATTTCGGAGCTGACCTTGCCCATGTGCCTGGCAATTTCCAGCCCTTTGATCTTGCCGCTAAAGATGGCCGCGGAAGCCTCAGCGATCTCCTCGGCATCTCCGGCCACGAAAGCGGGCATACCAAAATCCACCGCCTTGGTGTAGAACTCATTGACCGGGTCAAGTCCCACGGCGATGAGGACGGAATCACACTCGAAGGAACGTTCTGTGCCGGGGATGGGTTGGAAGTGCTCGTCGATCCTGGCAACTGTCACTGATTCGACACGCTCGGAGCCATTGGCTGAAAGAATAGTATGCGAGGTGTAGATGGGCACGCCCATGCGCACCAACTTGTCCTTGTGCACCTTGTAGCCGCCGCACCTGGGAAGAGCTTCCACCAGTCCGACCACGCCAATGCCGGCCTGCAGTGCGTGATATCCGGCGATCAGCCCGACGTTACCGCCGCCAATGATGAACAACTTCTCTGACGGTCGCACCAGGTCGCGGTTGACGAGCGTCTGAAACGCACCCGCTCCAAACACACCGGGTAGGGTGTTGCCTTTGAACGCTAGGAATTTCTCACGGGCACCGCTGGCTACCAGCAGGACCTGCGGATTAATGAGGACATATTCTTTGCCATCCTTGAGTATGCCCACTTTTTTATCACTGAAAACGGCCAGGCAGGTGCTATCCGTCCATACCTGTACTGACGGGTAAGCGTTCAGCTCTTTTTCCAGCCTGGTGGCGATATCAATGCCGCGTGTCCCGGCAAATACGGCATCGGTAGAGCCAAAAAAGCGGTGCGTTTGCAGCACCAGCTTTCCTCCTACTCGGTGTTTGTCGTCAACCAGCAGTACCTTAATGCCGAGTTTCCCCAACTCTATGGCTGCCGAAAGTCCGGCGGGTCCTCCACCAATGATGAGCACCGGGATGTCCACTTCCGGGATGGGCGTAAATACCGGTGGTTCTTTGACCTCAGGGATCACCGGGTGACCGTCGTTGGGGAAAACGGTCATGCCCGGCGTGACCAATTCCATGCACGATTTCAGGGGTTTCCCGTTCGCGATGACCATGCATTGCGAGCATTGTCCGTTGGCGCAAAAAATCCCTAAGGGAGATCCGTCTTTGTGGTGATGACCAAAGATGTGGATGCCATTGGCAATCAGGGCTGCTGAGATTGTGTCGCCTTTGCGGGCTTTCAAGGGATTCCCGTTCCAGGTAAATTCGATTTCTTCGCGTTCCGTTACCAATAAGATCGGGTGTTTCTGGATGCGATGGTCAACCATGCTGCTTCCTTGACAACAAGAATGCGCTTCCCGTTCAGAAATGAATGTTCCTTTGCTGCACTGCTATTTTACCAAATCCCGCGCAGGAGCACAAAAAGAGCTATCGGAATTATGTAGCTGCAAGCATTGGGAGTGCTAAAATAATAATGTGAATAATGGAGGCTGAGATGAAACGTATTGCGGTCCTGACCAGTGGTGGAGACGCGCCCGGTATGAATGCTGCTATTCGCGCGGTGGTGCGCACGGCAGTTCACTATGGCATGGAGGTTTACGGCGTCAAAGGTGGATATGAGGGGTTGATCAATGGCATTTTCACCCCGCTTGGCACGCGTGATGTGGGCGGGATCCTGGGCAGGGGTGGTACCATCCTGGGAAGTGCGCGTTCCTCAGAATTCAAAACTGAAAAGGGTCAATTGAAAGCCATCCGGCAATTGAACGAGGCTGGGGTTGAAGGATTGATCGTAATTGGCGGGAATGGTTCTCAAACCGGAAGTCACGCGCTATTTAAACATGGATTTCCTGTGGTTGGTGTGGCTTCGACCATTGACAATGACCTCGTTGGTTCAGATGTGACTATTGGCGTGGACACTGCACTTAACATCGCGCTGGAGGCGATTGACAGGCTCAAGATCACAGCCTCATCGCACCAACGCGCTTTCCTGATCGAGGTGATGGGGCGGAATTGCGGTTACCTGGCACTGATGGCTTCCATTGCCGGCGGCGCGGAATATGTGGTTCTGCCTGAGGTGGAGACCGATCCTGAAGATATCGCGGCTGAATTATCCTCGGCGTATGAAAAAGGCAAGGCGCATGCCATCATCGTGGTGGCGGAAGGCGCAAAGTACAACGCTGAGGCACTGGTGGCTTACTTTACCAAGCACAAAGAACGCCTGGGGTTTGACCTGCGCGCCACCATCCTGGG
>DAONEZ010000042.1:0-9556 GCA_035403345.1 Anaerolineaceae bacterium | reverse complement strand
AAGGGAACCGGAACGATCAGGTTTACAGGAAAGCTTTTACTTCTGAGGAGTTCAATTAGGTAACCGGCAAAAAAATCTCCCAGACCAAGATTATTCTTGTACTTTAAGGAGTGAATGGCACTTCTAAGCGGACCAGCGTATTCTGCCCAAGAAGCAAGGGCTGAAAAGAATTGAGTCTTATCTGCACATACTCCACAGGTGGATTTTCCGAATTTCAGGATGTCTCCACATACCGGGCATTGCGGGCGTGTAATCAGTGTTATCCTGGCCATGCAATCCGGGCACATGCGCACAGCGGCCTTTCCACATCCGGGACAAAGCGGAGGATACAACCAATCCAACGCTTTCCAAATGAAACGGTTACTGGAATATTTGAGATTCTGATAAGTGGTCACTGGGTCACCCGGATTTCCTGGATTCCCTGAGTTGAGTTTTCTAACGAATTAGTTGCCTGTAGGGGTGCCCAATAGACCGGAGAGGATCTTCTCAGCCTGCGGACCGAGGATTGTGTAAATTATGATCCCCACGATCACGATCAGGATCAATACCAGCAAAATCTCAATAAATCCTAAGCCATTGTTTCTTGAGTTCTTCATTTCTAATGGCTCCTCTAGCAATTTTTTACAATTTCTCGTAATTGTTGATTACTGAGTTTAATTATATCCATTTCATAGGAATCAGTGGTATTTAGCTGTAGTCATTGGTCAGGACAATGTCTAAAACTTGCGATATTTTTGTAAAATATCCGTATAATAAAGTGAGTGAAAAAAAAGATATTACCAGAAATGGAGGAATAGCATGAGTGATTTGTTTGATCGGGCAGTGTCTCAACGAGACGCGCTAACGAAGTTGATTGCCAAGATCCCGGGGTTCAAAGGGTACGCAGAACGGGCTGACCGCAGGTATGCGGATAAGTTACTCCGTGAGTCGATCGCGGATAAGTTCCAACTGCTGTGGCAGAGGCTTTCGGATATCCAGCGGGATATGGTGATGCGGGGCAAGATCGAAGTGATGGATGAAATTGACATCGCTTCCAGCCGTATCCGCCAATTCATTGACCGTATCCGCACAGCGGCGTATGGCTACTCTGGTTTCTTTGACACAGTAAAGATCAACGAAGCTGAATTGGAAAAACTCTACCAGCATGACCTCACCTTGCTGGCACTGGCAGACGAGGTTTCAAATGCGATTGATAACCTGGAAACCTCAGAAGATACCGATGGATTCCCGGCCTCGATCCGCAATCTCAATCAGAAGGCACAGGACATCCTGGATGCTTTCGGCCAGCGTTCCGAGATTCTGAAATTCGGACAGTAATCTATACCAAAACTCTAACCAGGGAGATGTATTATGGCACGCATTTTTGATGTAGTTGAATATCCAAGTGAGATGGCGGATGAACTTGTTCACCGCTTCCCGGAAGTCGGCGTCGCAGACCTGCGGATTGGTTCACAGGTGATTGTTCGTGAATCGCAAAAAGTAGTCTTCATGCGCGATGGACATGCCCTGGACATTTTCGGTCCGGGAAGACACACCATCGCCACCGCAAATATTCCCTTGCTCATAGATTGGGTGGGGAAGGCCTTTAACAACAGGACCCCTTTTACCGCTGAGGTCTATTACGTTTCGATGAAGGAGTTTGTTGACCGCAAATGGGGTACTGCGCAGCCTATCATCGTGAAGAATGCCGGAGTTGGACTTGGGATCGCTCTGCTGCAGGGATATGGCTCTTATAGCTTCCAGGTAGCCGATCCGCAGCAGTTTGTCACCCAGGTTGTCGGTGCCCAGGGCAGTTTTGGTATGACCGATATCGAGAATCGCTTGCGCACCATGCTGCTGCAGCGGCTCACGGACCTGCTGGCAACCACGGGCGGAACCAAGAATGTACTTGAGATGATCGGACTGACCGACGAATTGAGCACAGGCGTGCGTGTAAAGGCACAGGAAGATTTTGCCGCGCTTGGTTTATTACTCAAGACCTTCTATATCGGTAGCCTGAAACCTTCTGAAAAATCGGCAGAAGAATTGCGCGCCATGGGTATGCTTGATACCGCCACTTATGCACAATTGCAAGCTGCGGATGCCATGCGGGATGCAGCCCAAAATCCGAATGGCGGGGCAGGATTAACGGCTGGCATCGGTGCCGGGTTGGGCATCGGAAACGTCCTCGGGCAATCCCTGCAGGGCATCGGTACTCAGTCAGCCGGGGCAGCCGCCAGCTCAGCAGCTTCTGTCATCCCGGCTGTGATGACCACCGCCGAAGCAGCCGCAGTATTAAAAGTGGCTGAGGCAGATGTGATTGCGGCAATCACATCAGGCGATTTGAAAGCCAAAAAGATCGGTGAGTCCTTCCGCATCAGCAAAGAATCCCTGGAAGCCTTCTTGAAAAGTTAACCAAGCGAAAACCAGTGAAAAAGCCCGAATCTCAGGTTCGGGCTTTTTATATGCAAGTGTATAATTTTAGTGGTTCACATTTCATAACTAAGGTGGATGGATGAAACTTCACGAGTATCAGTCCAAGTCCTTGTTTGCACGGAATGGAATACCAATACCAAAAGGAAGGGTTGCAGGCTCGCCCGGCGAAGCGCGTCAGATCAGCGAAGAATTGGGCGGAAAGGTTGTTATCAAAGCGCAGGTTCTGGTAGGCGGGCGCGGGAAGGCAGGTGGGATCCGCCTTGTAAAATTACCCGAAGAAGTTGAGGAAGTAGCCACCCAGGTTCTGGATCTCAGGATCAAAGGGCTACCGGTTCGCAAGGTGCTGGTGGATGAAGCCATCTCTATCTCACGTGAAATCTATCTCAGTATTGCCAACGATCGCATTTCTCAGAAGCCGATTCTTATTGCCTCCGGCACAGGCGGCATCGATATTGAGGAAGTTGCAGCAAAGAACCCTGAAAAGATCACCCGCATGGGGATCAATCCCTTCATGGGCTTGAGGGATTACCAGATACGCGACATCGCACTCAATATCGATCTTCCTCGACAATTATGGCGGTCGTTTGGCGAGATCGTCTATGCGTTGTGGAACACATACGTGGAGACGGATGCCACCCTGGTTGAGATCAATCCGTTAGTAGTTAATTCCGATAATAAACTGGTAGCACTGGATGCAAAAATCGTCCTCGATGACAATGCACTGTTTCGCCATCCTGACCTGGCAGAAATGCGAGACATGGATGCAGAGGAACCGGCGGAGATCGAAGGCCGGAAATTTGGCGTTTCTTTCATCAAGATGGACGGAAATATCGGCTGCCTGGTAAACGGTGCTGGTTTGGCGATGGCGACCATGGATATTATCAAGCATTTTGGCGGAGAACCGGCCAATTTTCTGGATATCGGCGGGGGCGCTTCCTCAGAAAAAGTTGCAGCAGCCCTGCGACTGATCCTGTCGGATAAAGCAGTCAAAGCTGTATTGATCAACGTTTTCGGGGGAATTACCCGCTGCGATGAGGTGGCTCACGGTTTATTGAGTGCTGTCAAAGAAGTTAATCCGGGCGTTCCGATCATTGCGCGACTGGTAGGCACTAACGAGGAGGAAGGAAAGAAAATCCTGTCCGGGTCGGATATGATCCATGTGGACTCGCTTGTCGAAGGCGCTCAAAAAGCGATCGATCTCATCAAGGAGGTTGCCAGATGAGCATATTGGTCAACAAGAATACGCGCTTGATTGTGCAAGGTATCACCGGGAACGAAGGTTTATTTCATGCTCAGCAAATGCTATTTTATGGAACCAGCATCGTTGCCGGTGTCAGCCCCGGGAAGGGTGGTGATTGGGTCCTGGATGGAAAAGTACCGGTATTTGATACTGTAAAAAATGCCCGCGAAGTAACCGGAGCTAACGCATCGGTCATTTTTGTTCCCGCAAAATATGCGGCAGATGCGATTTTTGAGGCTGCGGAGGCTGAGCTGGCACTGGTGGTGTGTATCACTGAAGGTGTACCGGTCCAGGATATGCTGCGCGTCAAGGAGTTCTTGCGCGGCAGGAACACACGCCTGGTTGGTCCAAATTGCCCGGGAATCCTGACCCCGGGAGAATGCAAGGTAGGGATCATTCCTGGAAATATTGCGATCGCTGGCAATGTGGGCGTCATTTCGCGTTCAGGTACCTTAACTTATGAATTATTATACGCGTTGAAAAAAGCCGGAAAAGGAGTCTCAACTTGCGTTGGAATTGGCGGAGATCCGATCAAAGGCATGAGTTTTGTGGATGCACTTGAATTGTTTGAGTCTGATGGAAAGACCGATGCAGTGATCATGATCGGTGAAATTGGCGGAAATGACGAAGAAGAGGCGGCTGAATTCATTTCTCATGAAATGACCAAACCGGTTTATGCGTTTATCGCCGGCCGGTCAGCCCCTCCCGGGAAGCGCATGGGGCATGCCGGAGCGATCATCGAGGGGAAATTTGGTAGTGCAAAGGGAAAAATTGACCTGTTGCAATCGGTAGGCGTGCGCGTAGCAGATTTTCCGGAGCAATTCCCGGAATTCCTGTAACAAAAAGAGGCTCGCAAGAGCCTCTTAATTTTGATTATGTAGACCTATTTCTTATGAGTATCTACGTAGGTGACTGCATCTGAAACAGTTTTGATCGTGCGGGCATCTTCATCGTTGATATTGATTTCAAATTTTTCACAGAACCCATCGATGAGGAAAAACTGGTCCACGGAATCAGCCTTGAGGTCCTCAACAAAACGGGTTTCCAGCTTGACTTCGCTTTCTTCCACTTTTAAGACATCAATTATTACTTCTTTTACTTTTTCGAAAGTTTCGCTCATCAATAATCCTCCTGGAATGGTTTCCTAGTTATTTAACATACATTGTAATGATTCGTTACGTTCTGTCAAGGATAATGATGAGCCATCATTATGGATTGTTTTGATATACTTTGAGTGAGAAATGATCATGGATGATAATCAGAAACGAAAAGATGAGCATATCGCTATCAACCTGGAACAGGATGTGCGTTCCAGTCTTACAACCGGTTTCGAACAGTTCTCGCTTCCACACCGGGCACTCCCCGAGATCGACCTCCAGCAGGTGGATGCCGGCACCGAATTTCTTGAGAAACGGCTGGCTGCTCCTGTATTGATCTCGTCCATGACCGGGGGCACTGAACTGGGCGACCGGATCAATCGAAATCTTGCGTGGGCAGCGCAATCGGCAGGGATCGCCATGGGGGTTGGATCGCAGCGTACGACAATTGAAGAAGGATCCTTTTCTCCCGGAAGTGACCTGCGTAAAATTGCACCGGATATCCTGTTGTTTGCCAACCTGGGCGCTATCCAACTCAATTACGGGTTCGGTCTCTTGGAATGTCAACGCGCGTTGGACTCAATCCAGGCAGATGGACTCATTTTGCATCTCAATCCGCTTCAGGAGGCATTGCAAAAAGAAGGGCAGACCAGGTTTGGTGGATTGCTGGATAAGATCGGCATAATCTGCCGTGCCCTGGAAAAACCGGTGATCATCAAAGAAGTGGGCTGGGGCATTTCCGTTGAGGATGCCAGACGATTGATCGAGGTTGGTGTTACGGCTATCGATGTGGCCGGGGCTGGTGGTACTTCCTGGTCTGAGGTGGAAAAACGCCGACACCATGACGAATCCCTTTACCGGGTTAGTTCTGTTTTCAGGGATTGGGGGATTCCTACTGCGACAGCAGTGCAGAATCTTGCGGGTGCTTTCCCAAATATTCCGCTCATTGCTTCCGGCGGCTTAAGAACTGGACTTGACCTGGCGAAAGCAGTTGCCATGGGAGCTAAACTGGGAGGCTTTGCCGGCGCGCTCCTGGCTGCAGCCGCTGATTCCTCCGAGCAAGCCCTGAAAGCTGTGAATGAGATCATCCTTGAATTAAGAATTGCTATGTTTTCTGCCGGGGCTGTGAATATTTTTGCGTTAAAAGACATAAAACTGACTCACAGGTAAGCATCATGAATGATTCATCTCACTTGATCAAAGAAATGCAGGCAGCGATTTCTTCTGAATTGGAATCCTGTATCCAAATCCTGATGGAGCCATCCCCTCAGGAGTTGACTGCAATGGTCCGATACCAATTGGGCATTCAAGACACCACGGGTCAAAAATCGACCGGCAAGCGGTTACGCCCTTTGATCGTTCTGGCAACCTGTCATTCCTTGGGAGGAAGGTGGCAGGAGGCTCTGCAAGCTGCGGCGGCAGTGGAATTGATGCACAATTTTTCTCTCATCCACGATGATATCCAGGATCAAAGCAGGCTGCGCAGAGGCAAGGATACCCTGTGGGTAAAATGGGGCATTCCGCAGGCTATCAATGCGGGTGACGCCATGCTGGTTTTGTCCAATCTTGAGGGCGGGAGAAACCTGCACGCCCATAATGAGAAAACCATACTCGTGGTTAATCAGATCCTCAACACTGCCTGCCTGCAGTTGACCCACGGTCAATATCTTGACCTGGCATACGAGACAATGGAGCAGGTTCAGCCTGAGGACTATATTCGAATGGTTCGCGGAAAAACCGGTGCACTCCTGGCAGCCTGTTTCGCACTGGGAGGAGTGATTGCCGGGCAGCCGCAGCAGACAATTGACAAGCTGATAAACCTGGGCAATGAAATTGGCATTGCTTTCCAGATCCAGGACGATTGGCTGGGAATCTGGGGTAACGAAGAACAGACGGGCAAGCCAGCCACCAGCGACCTGCTTGAACGAAAGAAGACTTTCCCGGTGATCAAAGCTTTAGGGACTTTACCAAAGTTTCATAATCACTGGTGTGTGCATGCCGATTTTAGCCTGGAGGACGTCACGATCCTCAGGGAGATGATCACGGCTGCTGGTTTACGTGAAGATATCGGTAAGGAAGTTGATTCGTTATATATTATGGCGAATGACACTATGGAGGGTTGTTTTGAAGATCAGGCAGGTCAGGATTTCATTCGGCAGGTGACGAGCAGCCTGTGGCATCGGGTTGACTGATCCGCTAAGCAGGCAGTTTCCTGGCCGTTGAGAAGGGACCGATCGTTTTCGCCAGTTTCAGTAAGGTCAATCCTGATTTCGGGTCCACCAGTTCGGGATTCAGTTCCGCAAAAGGAAGCACCAGGTAGTCGAATCGAAACAGGTCGGATTCAAGCACCTGGTCATTGAAGATCACGATATCCAAGTCGATCGTCCGGGGAGCGTACTTATCTTCAACGCGCACGCGACCCAGTTCGGACTCCAACCTGCAAAAAACATTTTCTTTGAGATGGAATTGGTCAAATTCCGTACTGATCTCTACCGCCATGTTATAGAAATCAATGGAGGATGTTCCAACAGGCCGGGTCTTCCAAATTGAAGAGCACCGCAGAACCTGCATTCCTGGTTCAACCTTCAGCAAGTGAATAGCCCTGGCGATGTTTTGGTCCGGATCGATGTTTGACCCCAAGATCAGGAAAACCCGGTTCATATTATTCCTTCATGCGCACGATTTCTACTCCAACCGAGCGTGAAAAGCGCACTGCACCCGGCTTTTCAACCCTCACCTGCACGCCAAGCACACCGGGTTCAGCCAGTACAAGCGCTGCGATATCAGAAGCCAGGGCTTCCACGGTGTAGCGCTTGATTGTTTCTGTATGTGCCAATACCTTCTTGGCGACTGTTCGATAGTTGACACTATCGTTTACATCATCCGAAGAGCCGGCGCGTGCGATATCTGCGAAGATGGTGATATTGACAAGAATATCCTGAGGTTGTTCACGTTCTTTTTCCGAAATGCCAATGACGCCGCGGATCAATAAATCGCTGATCAATATCCTGTCCATGTTTGTCTCCTTGTTCATCAAACGAGATGCCTTCCGCCATCAAGATGGATTACTTCACCGGTGATAAATTCCGGACCTTGCAATAGGAAGAGTATGGTCTCATCGAACTCTTTCAAACTCGCCCAGCGCTTCATTGGTACAGGCTTGAGGATATTCTCATTCTCCGGTTCGTTTTCAGGCGGCAGGATCGCTCCTAGAGCGATCGCATTGACCACAATGCGCGGCGCCAGGTTGAGAGCCGCTGCTTGTGTGAGCGCAACCAGTCCGGCTTTGCTGATCGTGTAAGGGAAATGATCTCTGCCGGGGCGCAAGGCACGCCAATCCACCAGGTTGATCACTCGTCCTGTCACGGGTAAATTGAAATTACGTGCAAACTCACGCGTCAGGATGTAAGGTGCGGTCAAATTGACCTGAAGATGTTGTTCCCAATCCTCGGTGGTGGTATTCTGAAAATTCACCTGTTTGAAAATGGACGCGTTATTGATGAGAGCGTACAGAGGAGAGAGCACACTTGCTTCCGAGATCAATTGTTCCACCTGGGATGTGTCACCCAGATCCGCCTTCAAGACCCAGGCGTTGACCTGAAAACCTTTCACCAACGCCAACGTTTCTTCAACATCCGTCAAAGAGGAATTGTAATGCAGGATCACATTTGCTCCCTGGCTGGCTGCAGCCAAAGCAGCGCTCCTTCCCAACCTGCGAGCGGCACCTGTGACCAGGATTGTTTTGCTATGTAAATTGATCGACATAACCACCTCGTTTTCAATATTAGGGGGAATCATCTGGAATGTCAAGCAAATCCATGTGAGTTGCATAATGTCCATTATTTAATCTGGACAAAATATGTCCACAATGGTAGGATATTTATTGACAAAGGAGAACAATATGGAGCAAATAATTTATGAAGTACCCGGAATTAGCTGTAGACACTGCACTCATACGATTCAGATGGAGTTGAGCGATATGCCGGGCGTGACCAGCGTTTCGGCTGATGTGGATACCAAGTTTGTCACTGTATCCTTTGAGCCGCCGGCTACACCTGAAGCGATCGAAAAACTATTGGCAGAGATCAATTATCCAGTTAAAAAATGAGTGAAACGAAACAGGTAATCCTGCCCATCACCGGTATGACCTGCGCGAATTGCGTTGCAGCGATCGAGCGCAGTGTGAACAAACTTGGAGGTGTCGAGAAGACTGTCGTCAACCTGGTGAATGAACGCGCACTGGTTGAGTATGACCCAGGTTTGACCAACCTACCGGAGATCCTGCAACGGGTGAAACGGGCAGGTTACGGGATTGCCGAAGGCGAAGTATCGCTGCTCGTGCCAGGGCTGCGTGACCCCGCAGATGGCGTGCGAATCGAAAAAGCACTTGCGTCAATTGAAGGGATTGAGAGCGTCACCGCCAATATTTCCATTTCCAAGGTCAATCTCCAGTTCATTCCAACGGTCATCACATTGGAGGAGATCAGGCAGGCATTAACTAAAATTGGATTTGAGTCACTGCCACTCGATGAAGACGAAGGACAACTGGAACATAAGGCGAGAACTGAAGAGGTCAAACGGCAGAAGAACCTGCTCTTGCTTGGCTTGATCCTGACGATTCCGGTTTTTCTCATTTCAATGGCGCGCGATTTCGGACTGCTGCCGCACATGGTGACAGAATCGACCTGGCTGAATATATTGCTCCTGGTGCTTACCACACCGGTGCAATTCTATGTGGGTTGGCAGTTTTACACTGGCGCGTACAATGCCTTGCGAAATCGGTCTGCCAACATGGACGTCCTTA
>DAONEZ010000041.1:0-9626 GCA_035403345.1 Anaerolineaceae bacterium | reverse complement strand
CGATTCGATATCCAGCGGGCAGTGCAGCTCGTAGCCCATTTTGAGGTTGAGCTTTTCCGCCCAGGGGATCAAGCGCTCAGCAATTACCGAGGTAAAGTACTGCAGGCGCACCACCGGAAAGCCCAACCTGGCAGCACCCTGCAACTGCGGAACAGTGTAGGCGTACAACTCATCCGGGGTCAGGTTATGATCCGGCAGCATAAAGGGATCAGCATAGCTCCCGTAAGAGGTGGGAATGAGGTTGTAGCGTTCCACGGAACTTTTGAAGGCGCGCTCGAACTCATCCGTCACGTAAGGGAAACCGCGGTGGTGCGAAGGTCCCACGATCTCCACGCCCCTGCCCAGCGAGCCGGCCATTTCCATCAGGTCTTCAAACGAATACACGTAGGTGAGATACTCACTCGCAAAACTGTGGAAGGAAATACCAACTTTAAAAACCGGTTTTTCTGCCATGTGCGTGCCTCCTATATCCCGTCCGCAACCGCGAGCTGTTTTTCAGCCTGGTAATAGAAGGTGAAACGTCCCACCGTCATGTAGGGTTCCACGTCCGCCATTACGCCCTGCACCAGGTGCTCACCGGCTGCCAGTGGTTCAGGCCAGGGCACGAACAGCTCAGCCGGGTCGAACACCCACCAGAACAGGGCGCTCTTGTACGGCAGCGAATCGATACTATGGCTGATTCCGTTCAGCACCAGGCGCATCCCCTCGGAGTCGGCAGCTTTGCCGTCAATGCTGATCTCGAACTTCTCGATGCAGGACAGCGGCAGTGCACGATAGCTGGGCAGGCGCAGCGGGACGAAGACGCCAGGCTTGCCTTCCAACGTTCCGTTGCGGAGTTCATCACTGCGGATGAAACTGCGGTCCTTCGGCACGCGTTTAGCTTTGTCAACCATGTTTTCCTCCCGCTGCTTACGCAGCCAGGTGCAGTGTCTTCTCGTCATGTCCCCAGAACCCGGTCGGGACGTAAGAAATGAGCATGTGCTGTGAAAACTCCACCTTGTGCTCACCCGGCTTCAACCCACCCGGTTTCTTCACCGTCAAAATGCCCACTTCACCGAATTCCCACTTGGCCACAGGCTCGTTTTCCAGTTGGCTCACCGGCAGGGTCTTGCCGCCCACAGTCACGCTCATGTCCCCTACCGGCACTTGCTCACCATCAACCTTGATCACCATTTCTCCCACAAGGGAAAGCACCACTCCGCGGTAATAAGGCAGGCGCAAACCCAACTGGAACCCGGTCACCTGGCCGCCTTGTTCCACGTTCTTGAAGACTTCACCCACGATCAAATATTTGTCATACATGGAAATTTCTCCTTTTTCCCTGGCGTGCTCAGGCTTCGCCCAGCAAGCGCTTGAGCATCACGTGGTGGCGGCGCACTTGCTCGGTGCTGTCCACTTCAAAGGCATCCTGGATCCAGCGGTTGCCCTCGTATTCGCTGTCAATATAGCCATCGTACCCGCCCTTGAGCAGGATGGGCATGAACTCATCGTAAGGCACACTATATTCAGTGTAATCCGGCAGCATTTCGTAGAACTTGCCGTGAATGTGCGAGGTATAAGGGATGTACTGCGGCAGCACGCTTGAATCGGCATAGATCATGTGCGTGCCCATGTAAGCCAGCATCACATCCTGTTCCCGGCCGCCCATCGACAGGACGATGTCGCCCAGGTTGCTGGAGCGCTTGCCCAATTCGTTGTCGTGCGGCAGTGTGCCGTCGTTGTAAGCGGTTTCCAGGTAATCGGCAATTTCCTGCTTCATCCCATCGCGCACGAAGCGCTGCACAACCACGCGCGGCAGCTTCTTGCAGAACACGCCCAAATCGAGGGTGAAGCACAGGTAGGGCGATTTGACCCGGTCGAACATGGCCATCAATTCCTGTTCCAGCGGGCTGGTGTAATAACTGGGCGCGTGGATCTCGAGCGCCAGTTTGACGTTGTTCTTCTCAGCGATCGGTGCCAGCGGCTCAAGGATGGCCGGGCTCACATCATGAATGACGCGGATGACGGTGCAGCCCAGCTTGTTGGCATTGAGAATATCGCGGGTGATGGAGTCGCGCCGTTCGTCGTCGCTCATCACGCGCCCCTTGAACTTGTTCCAATCCAGGAACATGTCGATGCACACCGGGGTCAGGCCGTACTTGTCCATCCAGCCGTGCCACCTTTTGGCGAACTCATCGGTGATGACCGGGTAACCCGGGATCATCTGGTCGGGGATGATCTCCACCCCCTGGATCCCCAGCTTCGCCACGGTTGCCAGGATGTCCTCCAGGGACATCTTGCGCAGGAAGTATTCTTCCTGGAAACTATACAGGCTTACGCCTCTCTTGATGGTCATGCCGTTCTCCTTTTCTTATGCAGCCAGGTGCAAGGTTTTCTCGTCACTGCCCCAAAAGCCGTTCGGCACGTACGAGATCTTCATGTGCTGCGAATATTCCACTTTGTGCTCGCCCGGCTTCAAGCCGCCAGGCTTTTTCACCGTCAGGATGCCAATGTCGCCAAATTCCCATTTAGAAACGGTTTCCTTCACCAGGCCGCTCAACGGGAAGGTCTTTCCGCCCACGGTCACACTCATATCCTCCAGCGGCACCTGCTCGCCGTCCACTTTGATGACCATGTCGCCCACCAGCGAGAGCACCACGCCGCGGTAATACGGCAGGCGCAGACCCAACTGAAAGCCGGTCACTTCGCCGCCGCTCTTCACGTTCTTGAATTCTTCGCCCACGATCATATACCTGTCAAACATTTCGGCTCCTCTCAACGCTCCGCGGCTCAAGCCTCGTGGAGCAGTTCCTTGAACATCTCATGCTGCCGCCTTACCTGCTCGCGGCTGTCTACCTCAAAGGCGTCCTGGATGTGTCGATTGCCTTCGTACTCGCTGGAAATGTAACCATTGAATCCTGCCTGGTCGAAGATGGGCACCACTTCTTCGTAGGGGATGCTGTACTCGCGGTAATTGGGCAGCATCTCGTAGAACTTGGCATGAATGTGGAAGAGGTACTTGCTGTAATCCAGGATCCGTTTCGGGTTGGCATCCACAAAATGTTGGATGGTGTGCGATGCGCCGATCTCCCTGGCAGTGCCGCCCATGGCTTTCACAGTCTCGGCAATCTCAGCCACGCCGGTATGCGTGTCGTAGGCTTTCACGATCTCCGCTGCGATCTCGGGGCGCATGCCGTCGCGGACCCAGCGCTCCCAGATGACGCGCGGGAAGCGCCGCACGAAGATGCCCATATCCGGAACAAAGCCCAGGTAGGGTGACTTAGTCTTCTCGTAGATGTCAATCAGGCTCTGGATATAGGGGTGGTCGAAGTGCATGGGCGAGTGGATCTCCACGCCCAGCCTGACATTATGTTTTTCAGCGTATTCCGCAGAGGCAGCCAGGACCTCGGGTTCGGTCTTGGAGATGACGCGGATGACCGTGCAGCCCAGTTCGTGCGCCACGCGGATATCAGATTTTACCGATTCGACCTTCTCATCGAAGGTCATTACCCGTCCATCGAACTTGTTCCAGTCCAGGAACATATCCAGGCAGACCGGAGTGTGGTTGTACTTCGCCAGCCACTTGTGCCAATTGTCGTAGAAGGCGGGCGTCACATCCGGGTACCCCGGGATCATCTGGTCGCCGATGATCTCGATGCCGTGGATGCCCATATCCGCCAGCGCAGCCAGGATGTCCTCCAGCGTCATCTTGCGCAGGAAGTACTCCTCCTGGAAACTGTACAGGCTGACGCCGCGTTTAATCTTGTTTGAGTCGCTCATCTCGTCTCCAATCTCAAGCCAGCAGGCGGGTCATGCGGTCGAAACTGACCGCGATGCTCTCCAGCTCTGTCTTTTTCGTCATGTCCTGCTCGATGAATATATACCGTGCGTGGTTGTACTTGCGCGCAGCCTCGATAAAACCGGGGATGTTGAGGATCCCCTCGCCCACCTCGATATAGTCGTTGGGGTCCTGGGTAACCATGATAGTGTCCAGGGTGATCTCGGAATCATAGCCAAAGCGCTCCAACAGGTTCACCTGTTTCAGGTCAGCCGGCAGGTCCTTCTGGTGTAGCAGATCGCAGCGCGGACCCAGCTTCTTCAGCCAGTAAATGGGGTCCTGCCCGCCGCGCGTTGCCCAGTAGGTGTCGAACTCGAACTTTACCAGGTCCTTGTCGAGTAATTTGATCAGGCGGTCATAAACCGAGTGCCTGCCAAATACCTGGAACTCCTCGTAATGGTTGTGATAATAGAACTGCACGCCGGCTTTTTTGCTGGTCTCTGCCAGGCGGTTGATCTGCGCGCAGAATTCCAGCACCTCCGGGGCGTCCTTGAAAAAGGCGATGGCACAGGCCAGCGAATCCACTCCCAGCACATGCAGGTCATCCAGGATGGCCTCAAAACCCATGTCAGGGGTGGGCACAAAGTGGCAGCTCACAGCGCGCAGACCGTTCTTATCAAGCAGCTTGCGCAGGTCTTCGGCTTGCAGGTCCTCGCCGAAAACCAGCCCGGCAGGGGTGGGGTTGCAGATGAGTTCCAGGTTGCGGTAGCCTACCTCCGCCACCTTTTCAAGCGTATGGGCGTAATCTTTTTGCAGGCTGTTACGCACCGACCAGAGCTGTAAACCAAGTTCGGGATTCATCATTTCTCCTTTTATAAAGAGTATTCGTTTATGCGTCCGGTGTGAACAGATGGCAGCGCAGCCAGTGCCCGGGTTCTACAGTGGAAACGTCCGGCATGCTCTGGCGGCACACATCCATCACCTTTCCGCAGCGCGGCGCGAACGGGCAGCCCGGCTTCGGGTCAATCAACGATGGCACCTCGCCGCGCGCCTGCACATAGCGCGTGGCCAGCCCGGCACGCGGGTTGGGCACAGCTGCCAGCAGCAACTGGGTGTACGGGTGCTGCGGATTGTCCATCAGCCGCACGCTTTCCGCGTGTTCCACCACGTGCCCGGCATACATCACCATGGTGCGGTCGCCGATATAGCGCGCGCTGGCCAGGTCATGCGTAATATACAGGAATCCGATCTTCTTCTCTTCCTTCAGGCGGTAGAGCAGGTTGAGCACGCCCATGCGGATGGAGACATCCAGCATGGAAATGGGCTCATCCGCCAGGATGATCTCCGGCTCCACGGCCAGGGCGCGCGCCACCGAAACTCTCTGGCGCTGACCGCCGGAGAGCTCGAAGGGGAATTTATGGAACATTTCCTCGGGCGGGTTCAAGCCTACAGTGGCCAGCAGCTCATATACCTTCTGGCGCACAGCTTCCTTGCCCTCGGCGCGCTTGTGAATGATCACCGGGCGCTCCAGTTGGTAGCCGATGGAGTGGTTGGGGCTGAGCGAGCCGAAGGGATCCTGGAAGATCATCTGTACCTTGCGGCGGTAGGCTAATGAAGCTTTGCGGCGCTCGGTCTTGAGCACGTCTTCACCGTCCAGCAGGATTTTTCCACCGGTGGGTTTCATGAGGCGCACGATCAGGCGCGCTGTGGTGGATTTTCCGCTGCCCGACTCCCCCACCAGCGCCAGCACTTCTGCACGGTTAAGGCTGAAGGATACGTCACTGAGCGCATGCAGGAGTTTTGGCCTGGCTCCGCCTCCCACCTGGAAGCGCATCACCAGGTTACGCACCTCAAGGGCGGGAACATCACTTTTTCCAGGCTGGGTTTGAGGGTCTATAGTGGTCATAGCGTCTCTACTCCAGGAACATAATTTATCGTTTTCATTCCGCTGCTATCCTCAGGATCTCCTGCTTGTGGCAGGTGCAGGCCACAAAGTGACCGGGGGTCACCTCTTCCAGCCTGGGTGATTCAGTGGCGTCCACCTTGTCCCAGTAGAGACAACGCGGGTGGAAGCGGCAGCCTTCCGGCGGGCGCAGCAGGTTGGGCGGAGAACCGGCAATACCGGTGAGCTTGACCCGCGCTCCGGTAATGGAGGGGAACGAAGTCAGCAGCCCCTGCGTGTACGGGTGCAGCGGCTTGGTGAGGATCTCGCGCGCCGGTGCCATTTCCACGATCTCGCCCGCATACATGATGCCGATGCGGTCGGAAAACTCCACCATCAGCGACAGGTCGTGCGTGATGAACAGGATGGAGAAGCCGAACTTCTTCTTCAGCTCTTCGATCTGCTGCAAAATGTCCTTCTGCACCACCACGTCCAATGCGGTGGTGGGCTCATCCATCACCATCAATGAGGGCTTGAGGGCCAGGGCAATGGCGATGACCACGCGCTGGCGCATGCCGCCCGAAAGCTCGTGCGGGTAGGAATTCAGCCGGCGCTTGTCGATGTTGACGATGGCCATCAGCTCTTCCGCACGGGCGCGGGCTTCGTCCTTGCTGATATTCTCATGGGTCAGGATGGTATCCATCAGCTGGTCGGAGATGCGGATAACCGGGTTGAGCGAGTTCATGGCACTCTGGAAGACCATGGAAACCTCATCCCAGCGAAATGCTTCGATGGGGTTTAGAGTGTTCTTCAGGTTTTTCACGCCTTCCACCGCCAGCAGTTGCTTGCGGTATTCCTCCAGGCTCATCTTGTCCATCTTGAGCACGTCAATGCCCTTGTAGAGGATCTCGCCGCGGCGGATCAAGGCCGGCGGGCGCAGCACGCGCAGGATGGTATGGGCGATGGTGGATTTGCCGCAGCCGGATTCACCCGCCAGGCCGAACACCTCGCCAGGGGCGACCTGAAAAGAGACGTTCTCCACGGCACGCACCGCTCCGCGGTCGGTCATGTATTCAACATATAAGTTACGCACATCCAAAACTGGTTGGGTGGCAGGTTGTGTGCTCATCTTAGCCCTCCTCGTATGGATGAACGGGGGTTGCGCGTGTTTGCGGGATCTTGTTCTTGCGCAGGATCTTCCTCAGTTCGCGCTCAGCGCGCAGGCGCGGGTTGGTGATCTCGTCCATGCCGTAGTTGATCCAGGCCAGCCCCAGGGCGGCCAGCGCCACTGCCAAACCGGAGGGTACGAATACCCACCATGCGCCCAGGAGCAGGGAGTTGCCGTTTTGCGCCCAGAACAGGTTGGTGCCCCAGCTGATCTCCTCCATGTTGGTGAGGCCCAGGAACGCCAGCGCAGTGGAGGCGGCAATACCATAGATGGTGGAACCGATGAAACCGCCCACTATGATGTTGATCAGGTTGGGCAGGATCTGGCGGAAGATGATGACCAGGTTACTCTCGCCGGCCACGGTTGAGGCTGCCACGTAATCCTTCTCACGCAACGACATGGTCATGGCGCGGATGATGCGCGCGTGGAAAGCCCAACCGGTGAGCGACAGCGCCAGGATCACCGTGCTGGTGCTGGGATGCAGGTAAGCTGCCAGAATGATCAACAGCGGCAGGCCGGGAACCACCAGGAACAGGTTCATGATCAGGGTCAGGATGTCATCCACGATTCCGCGGAAATAACCGGCTGTCATGCCGATGACGGTAGCCACCAGCATGGCAAAGAAGGCCGTACCGAAGCCAACCGTCAGAGTGATGCGCGCGCCCCATACCAATAAGCGGAACTCATCCCGTCCCAGTGGATCGACCCCCAGGATGTGTTCCTTTGAGGGCGGCTGATTGATCATGCCCAGGTATTCAGAGGGATTTCCCGGGGCGATCAGCGGTGCAAAGACACCCATGAGAATGAACAGGAGAATGATCACCACTCCAATGCGTGCCTGGGGATGGTTCAGGATGATGTATATCGAAGGAAAGCGCTGCTTCCAGAAAGGTTTCTTTGCTGAGGTCTGTTTAATTTGTGGAACGATTAAAGGGTTTTCGGATTTTTCGCTCATGATATCCTCCTTTACCCTTTTCTCACACGTGGATCGACCACTGTATATAAGATATCCACCAGGAAGTTGGCGACCAGTACGGCTGCCGTGATGAACACGAACAGCCCTCCCATCAGTGGATAGTCACGCGCACCCACAGCGCGGTTGAGCAGGAACCCCAGCCCGGGATAAGAAAATACCTGTTCGATCAGGATCTGACCGCTCAGGATGAACCCGACTGAAATTCCAAATGTGGTGAGCGTGGGCATGATGGCATTGCGCGCGGCGTAGTTGAACATGATGCGCCGCTGGGTGAGACCCTTGGCTTCCGCCATGGTGATGTAATCTTCCGCCAGCACGCTGATCATGGAATTGCGCATCTGCTGGATCCACATCTGCAAGTTGACCAGGACGGAGGCGGTCAGGGGAAGCACCAGGTGTTTCAGCATATCACCGATGAACTCCCAACTCCACACGGGCTTTAATGAGCTTGAGAAGGCGTGATTGATCGGGAACCAGTGCAACTTAAGACCGAGCACATACACCAACGTCAGGGCCAGGAAGAAAGCCGGAAAAGCACCGATAAAGTTGAACAGGGGAGGAAGGATTGTATCAAATGCACTGCCGCGCCGCCAGGCTCCATAGATGCCGATCAGGTGACCAATGATGGCAGTGATCAGCAACGAGGTCGTGCCCAGCAGCAAAGTCCATTTGAAACCAGTGGCAATCACAGAGAGCACCGGCGCAGGAAAATTCGCATACGATACGCCAAGGTCTCCCCTGATGATATGGCTAAGGAAAGTGAAGTACTGTTGGATCAGGGGTGCATCACTGAGTCCCAGGGCTGTACGCAGCGCCTGGATCTGAACGTCCGTCATGCGCGAACCCATGGGCGCCAGGATGGCCGCCGCCGGATCGCCGGGCAGCAACCTGGGGAGAAAGAAATCCAGCGTGACTGCTGCAAACAAGGCAATGATATAAAACCCTAAACGTCTCAATATATATTTCATCTGCGCCTCTTTTGAGGTAAGTGGATCTTGAGACCAGTCTGGAAAAGGAGATGGGGGTGGCTAAGCCACCCCCATCCAGGAGAGAAAATTACTCGGCAGGTTTCCAGTTAACCATTTGGAGTAACTGTTCAGTTGAAGCGTTCTGACCGATAGGCATGACACGGGCATACGGATTGTCCGCGCTGGCCCAACCGGATACCTTGGCAGTGCTGAAGCAGTAGAAGGTGGGGGCATGCCACAGCGGGATGACAGGGGCGTTGTCAGCGAAGACCTTCTGCATTTCGATGGCGGCTTCTTTCTGGACAGCCAGGTCGCCAGTTGAGGCGAACTTCTGCAGTAATGGCTCGATATCCGGAACAACTACACGCCACATGTTCTGCCCAAAACCGGTCTGCTCGCCAACCGGCTTGAAGGTTTCGGAGGACATGATGTTGCGGTAGTAGGTGTAGGGGGTATCTGCATCGATGCCGAAGTACAGGCTCATCTGTAGGTCGCCCACGAACAACTTGCCAAAGAACTGACCCGGGTCATAGTTGTTGATGGTGATCTCGAAACCGATGGATTCCAGGGATTCCTTCAGGGTAGGTGCAACAGCCAGCCAGTCGCTGAAGCCATTGACCATGACCAATTCGTAAGCCCAACGGCTCCCATCAGGGTTGGTGCGGATGCCATCAGCTCCCTTGACATAACCAGCTTCATCCAACGTCTGGTTGGCTTTGTCAGGATTGTAGACGGTCCAATCACCCAGGGTTGAGGGATCGGCAACCTTGAAAGCGGCATAACCGGAAGAAAGACCAGTTACATCGGAGGGAGTACTCTTGCCCTGCAGGGCGATCTGAATCATTTTTTCGCGGTCGAAGGACATGGAAATGGCC
>DAONEZ010000040.1:0-9739 GCA_035403345.1 Anaerolineaceae bacterium | reverse complement strand
TGCCGCACTTCCATGGTCGTCCTGGAAAGTTCCTTGTTCTCCTCGATAAAGGTATGCACGGGGTGTCCTGGAACCGTGGAGGGGGTTTCCTGCAGGTCGAGGTGCTTTTTTAACACGCGTGTGTGCGTATCGCACAGGTCCTGCACCACTTCCGCTGGGATGCCTTCCTGGATGAGCTGAACCTCCATGACGAAGACGTCGTTGTAATCAGCCTCATCCAACAGTGTTTCCAACTGCTTGCGCACCCGGTCTTCAGCCATGCCCTGGTGTAATTGCCGGATCAAGGACTTCATAAGTTCCACGCGTTTCTGACGATTGTTGATGATCTCGCTCATAAGTAAGCTTCCATTTCTTGTTTATTTTTCGCTATTATAATACTAATTATGCCTTTTTTGTCATATTTAGCGAATTTAATCAAGGATCCTGATTATCACCAGGATCCCTGAATAATCGGCCAATTAGAGCTGTTCCGACCCGAGATATACTGCCGGCAATTTTCGGGTGAAGCGGATCTCGGCATTATAGGCCACACGCAACAGGAGAGACTCTTCCCAATGCCGCCCCATGGCCTGCATGCCGATGGGCATGCCGTGCTGGTCATAGCCCACGGGGAACACGATGGCAGGGTTGCCAGTAAAGTTGCCGGGGAAGACGAAGCGCATCATTTCGGTGTCAGTACCCAGGTCCGACCAGCCGTCGCTCAACGCCTGCGGCGGGATTACCGGCGCGGTCATGGCAGTGGCCGGGCTGAGGATCACATCCACTTTCTGGAACGCCTCTGCAAAAAACCGCATAGCCCGTGTGCGCATGCGCTGCGCCTGGATGTAATCGTGCGAGGTCATGCTCTGCCCCAGCACCAGGCTCAGGCGCGTGGCAGGTGCGAAATCGTTCCAGTGTTCCGGGAAATTACGCATGCAGGCAGCCATCTCGCTCAGGATGGTGATAGCATGTGACACCCGCATGGCATCCAGCTCGGGGATGACCACCTCCACCACCTCAGCCCCGGCCGCCTTGAACTGAGCCAGCATTGCTTCGTTAGCAGCCACAACATCAGGCGTGGCATGCTGGAACCACTCTGGGTAAATGCCTACCTTGACATTCTTCAAATCGGGAGAATTCCAACCCTCGACTGTTACTGGCGGTTGTTGCAGGGAAGGGGGTTCTGCAGGATCCGGCCCGGCGATCACCTGGTACACCAGGGCTGCATCCTCAACCGAGGCGCACAACGGTCCGATGTGCGCCACGCTCCAGCACAGCGGCGCAGCCCCGGCTTCGCTCACCCGCCCAAAAGTCGGCTTGAGCCCCACCACCCCATTCAGACTGGAAGGCACGCGGATCGAACCACCGCCATCTGCGCCAATCGCCGCGGGAACAATGCCGGCCGCCACGGCTGCACCGGAACCGCTGGAGGATCCACCCGGGTCGCGCTGCAGGTCATATGGGTTGGCGATACGCCCATGATGCACATTCTCACCGTTAGTGGCAATACCGATTTCGTGCATGTTGGTCTTGCCCACCAGCAGCGCTCCGGCTGCGCGCAGCCTGGCCGCCACCCAGGAGTCCTTTTCAACCGGCTTGCTGCCCAGGAACTTCGTGCCCACCGTGCTGGGATAAGGCAGCAGGTCGATCTCGTCCTTGATCGCCACCGGCACGCCTTCCAGCAGGCTGCGCGGCTGCCCTTTGGCCAGCTTCTCCGCGCTCACCCGGGCCTGCCTGCGGATATCCTCTGCGGAACTAACTACAAAAGCATGCATGGAAGGATTCGTTGCATTACTCTTGTCGATGGCGCTGATCACCCGTTCAGCCGCCTCCAGCGGGGTCAGGCTGCCTGCGCGGTACGCCAGGGCAAAATCCCGGATAGTGTTGTAGGGCAGGTCAGCGCGCGAGGTACGCGGATTGGCAGGCAGCTCCTGCGGTAATTCAGCTGCACCGCTGGCATGCGTTTCCGGAATGACCAACGGGAAATTGGTGGGCTCTTCTTCAAATTTCAACTTGCGGATTTTTGGAATGCCGCCGTTTTCCAGCAGGCTGCCCAGCAGCAACGGTCTCGTAACGGAATTGCTAACCAGCCCTGCGAACAGGGTCAACATCCTGCCGTATAGCTTAGGCAAAGGTAAGGACTTCAGGTCATATTGTGTCATGTTAAGCTCCAGTGAAATGGGTATATGAAAATGATACATCAAATACGAATTGACGTCCTCCAAATCCGCCCTCTTTTACAGATTTATTCAGAACAAGGGAGTTCTTGTGCCAACCGGATGTCTTTTTATTTTCCCCGGACAACTACACAGCTTTCGTATGGAAATCGTTCGAGTCCCCTGCAAGTTCAGGAATCGATGTATTGCTTGGTTTCAGGTTCTTTTTTAACCTGCTTCTGAGGTTCAATGCCGGCCAGTCCATATCCCTCGCACAAGCTGTTGAGGGTGGGCAGCATGTTATTGGCGGTCATCTGCTCTTTCGCGCTCGTTGACCGGTATGTGCCCTCCCCTTTGTACAGGTTGACCAGGTTCATAACAGCGTATGTCCCGTAAGCATCCATCGAGGACGATACCAGGCGTCCCTGTTTCAGCTTACGGAAAATTGTTTCGACCAATGCGCCCAGGCCTTCGATCTGCATGGATAACGAGGTCAGGTTATTGTGATAGCAGCCGTTCCTGTGATTTATCTCGCTCTTTTTTAGTACCACACTATCGATAAAATTCTCTGGAAACCAAACCACCCTTCCTCTTTTTGCATGGAAAATGGCATGCCCGGGAACAACCCCGCGAGCACCGGGGGTGGTTGAATCCAATTCCCTGGCTTCCTCCTGTATGTTGCCCAGGATGATCTCGGACGGGTTTACGGTTTCCTCCTGCCAGTCATACTTGAAGGTCAACAAACTGTTCATGACCTTGGAAAACAGACTGTCCAGGTTGTCATTTGCCACACACCCTTCCGTTCTTCGGGCGATAAATGTAACCACCGAAAACAACTTGCCCTGAACATCTGCCGGATCCACTTTCCTGGTATTCCTGTTCAGGACCGCCATGGCGCTGTCCATCACTTCATCCAGGTTCTTAAGTTGCTTAAGGTTTCCGGGAATGGCAAACAAACGCGCGTGCCGCAGGAGCGCGCCAAGATCGCCAACTTCCTCAAGCTTCATCTGCTTGCCAACCCTCAAGCTAAGCACCACCCCGCTGCCGTGCGGCCAGGAATATCCATTCACCCAGGTTTTTACCTCTGGTAGCGCAGGCAGGATAAGTTTTAGCAGGCCAGATTCAACTGGAGGCAGCAGGTGGCTGACCGCGCTGCGTGGGCTCACCTGGCGCAGGTTGATCGCTCCGAGGTACCTTTGCCAGAAGTGGTCAGCACTGAACGGAAATTTCACCTCAGCTTCACCCTTCAGGTAGCTCAAGTATTTTGCGGCGAATAACTCGGGAGTTGATAGAAACCCCAGCGGAGCAGCGGGGTCGATCAAACGGCTGAACGAATCCACGCGAATGAACGAGAGCCTGAATTCAGAAATCTCAGGGGTCACAAGAACAGGTTCAGGTTTCAGAATGACTTTTTCCATCCTATTGACCTCGATCACTAAAAATGCTATAGTATTCTTGACTAGGTGAGTTCCCATTAATCCGCAAGGGTTAGGGACCATCTTTATAACCCCTTCGGGGGGTTATGTTTTAATCACCGGTTTGGGTCAATCTCAACCAATAACGCCTCTCTCAATTTTGTAATATCCGCTGCTGCTACCTTGAGCGGTCTTTTTCCATTCTTCCAGCCCACTTTGATCCGGCGAGTAAGAACACCCCAGGTGAATAAACCCAATATCTGGCGCGCTCCCCGGGCAGAAGCAACTCCTTGCACATCACCGTCTTCAGTCCTGTCCAGGATGCTGCGAAGTTGGATGAGTGTATCCCCGGCTGCTTTTGTGGGTTTCACCACGATGGGTGGAACGATCCAAAGGTTGGCTGCGTCATCAGACGGGAATTTGAGATAGGACAAGGCAGGATTATCCTTAAACTTCACCCGTTCCAGGTAAACTCCGCTTTTTGATCGCACCAATTTTCGCAGCATGCCTGCCGGTGTATCAGCCCCGGTCGGGAATTTCAAGCGGTGGCGGATCAAGTAAGCCACTACAGCCATACCCCAGAAGATGATCCCGGTTGCCACAGAATAGGACCAGATTTTGATGATATCCAGGAATGAATAGGTGATCGGAAAATCGGTCTGTTTATTCGCCGCTCGATAAATCAGGATCGCGATAATGGAAAAGGTGATGGCAAGTACCCAAAGGATAGCCGAAGTTGGTGTGAACTCCAGGTCAAACTTAACGATAAACTTCTTCAGCAGAAAAGCAAAGATTATCACCACCAGAAGACCGGGGATGAGCGCGAGGGACGGAACACCGAGCAGCTTCAAAATCTCAGATTCTCCTGCGATGATCCCGATAGGCAGCGTCAAAGCCGTGCCCGTATTCCCCGCGAATGTATAGCCTGCCTGATCCCATTCCAACGAGACTAGAAAATTTAGAGACTCCGAGGTGGTCTCGTAGGATTTCTGCCCGAGGCTTAACGCAAAGTCATAGATCTTGGATGTTTGTGGAGGAATTACCTGTTTCCCGGAATATTGCACAGGATCGACAGTGACATACCTTGCTCCTCCCGCAACTACGCCCGTGATCGTCAGCGGGAATTGTGAAATGTTGCGCACGGTCAAGCTCGCCTTCCCAGAATGTTTCTCGCCAAGGTAGGTTAGCGGCGTGGTTGCAGTGACAGTGATCAGTTTATCCACGGTAAGGATTTGTTTTGCAGTGAGAGTTAATTTATTGACCACAAAAGAGTCAATCACGCTGCCATCTGATTTTTCCTGGCGGTAATTTACCCGGAATAAAAGGTCCCCATTGTCAAATGCTTTCCCTGTACTGCTAATGACCAATGGAACTAATATCCTGGACTTTGAAGCAAGACCTACAGGCAGGTCTACAGGTTCAATTGCGATACCTGGATAATCACCAACACTCAGATTGAGACCGGTTATTGGACTGTCAGTGTTATTTGTAAGGATCAGTGACGCTCGAACCTGTCCGCCGGGGTACAGGCTGACCGATTCAGGGTTGAATGTCAATGCCAAATCAGGCGTTTCCGCGTGAACCCCCGTCAACGGAAACAACAGGAGGCACACTACGAGCAGAGTGCCAAGGACTGGTATCGTTTTCATATCGTACTCCACGGAATAATGACTGAATTCATTATAGCCATCGGAACAACCAAATTCAATAAGGAAAAATATAAGGGTTGAACCAGGAAGTCCCTTCGAAAATCGAGGCTATGCTATCATATCAATAGGAGAAAACAACATGCGACCTGACTGGGATTCCTACTTCATGAAAATCGCTAATGCCGTTTCGGAACGCAGCACCTGTGACCGGGCTTTCGTCGGCTGCGTTCTCGTGCTGGACAAACGCATCCTCACCACCGGGTTCAACGGGTCGCCGGCTGGCCAGCCGCATTGCGACGAATTGGGACACCTGCTGGTGGATGGGCATTGCGTGCGCACCATCCATGCCGAGACCAATGCCATCATCCAGGCAGCGCTGCACGGCGTCTCCACCCGCGGCAGCACCTGCTATGTGACGCACTTCCCCTGCATCAGTTGCACAAAAGCGCTGATCAACGCCGGCATTGTACGCCTGGTCTATCACGTGGGCTACCGGGTGGATGAGAACGCGGTTGAATTCCTGCGCGCAGCCAAAATTGAGGTAGTGCAGATCGAATTTGACCCTGCGACGTCTTGACCAATTGCCATCTACTGAATAAAAAAATCACTGGAAACGAAATACTCCAGTGATTTTTCTGTTTACTACTTGATTTGCTGCTATTGTGCGTTGATCTCTGCAAGAACTTTATTGACCATTTCTTTGGTGATCCCGATCTGTTTTGCCTGCGGGAAGGCGAGCAGTGCTTCAAGCGACATACCTTCCACAAGTTTTACCATGGGGATTTCCTTTTCCAGGACCATCAAAGTCCTGGGATCTCGCAATAGATCACCAACCTTCGAACTGAGTGTGTAAGCCATTTTTCCTCCTGTTTTTTGTATGCCCCTACATAAGGCAACCTTAAAACTTATTATACGGCAAATATGAAATGCAGGTTTTTCGAATACACAATGTATTACAAAAGTGAATTCCTTCTTTCATATTTAGTTGTCTGCTTGATCCTTTCATTCACCTCAAGCGCTTACAGTTTTGACAAGGTATTCAAGCACTGCTCCGGCTTCTGGATTCCGTGCAAGAAATTTTGCGCAATCCAGGGAGTTCTCGATGGCTTTCTTCACCTCAGTTGAACCGGAGGCATCACCCAACAGGATCGCACCAACCAGTGCCCCCTGGTGGAAGAGGAACCCCTTGTAATTATCAATGCCACTTTCCTCGATCCATAAGTCTTCGACCTCTGCCGTGATGCGCCCGGCGCTGAACAGGTCGATGCCTAATACTTTGAGGACGGCGCTGGGTGGAACCCTGCGGAAAGCAGCCGAGCGGCCAGCGGCAGACGTACCGGCGATGTTCCCCTGCGCCTGGGCGGGTAACCAGGTGCCGTACATAACGCCCGCATGTTCCGCCACGTCACCTGCCGCAAAAATATCTGCATCGGAAGTCGACATTCCGTCTAACACCGCGACTCCCAGGTTCGTGGCCAGGTTGGCGTTCCTGGCCAGGGTGAGATTCGAACGGACCCCGGCGGAAAAGATGACCATACCAGCCGGCAGCAATGTGCCATCCTCAAGGGAAACTGCGCTGACATTTGTACTTCCCTGAAGGTCCTTGACTTTCACAGCCGTCCGCACCCGAATTCCGATCCTCTCAATATAAGCCTGGAAGATACTGGAGGCCGCCTGGTTAAGCTGGCGTGGCATGAGCCAATTGAGTGCTTCCAGGATGGTCACCTTTGCACCCCTTCTGACCAGCGCTCCTGCAGTTTCCAGCCCCAGCAACCCGCCGCCGATGCACACGACCTCGGCTCCGCTGCACTCCTTCAGGATATCCAGAGCGTTCTGCAATGTACGCAGGGTAAAGACCTTGCCCAGTTGGGAACCTGTCACAGGGGGCACAAATGGATGTGCGCCGGTTGCCAGCACCAGGCGGTCATACACAAAGCTGTCACCTGAGCTGGTTTCAACAGTTTTCTGTTCCGGGTGGATCGCCAGGACTTCCAACCCCAGGTGAAGGTCAATGCGGTTTTGGGTGTACCACTCCTGAGAGTGCAGGGGTAATTGCTCTGCTGAGATCTCACCTGCCAGAAAACGCGTGAGGTTTAACCGGTAATAGGGCAATTCTTTCTCGCTGCTAATCAATAGAATATCTGAATCCGGGGACGCCTGGCGGCAGGCTTCAGCGGCTGAGACGCCTGCAATACCCGCACCGATGATGACGATCGTTATGGGTTGGGAGGATCCATCACCGCCTGCCGAAGCATCTTGCGGGGCAGCCTCCAGTTCAAATGCACCTGCATCAGCCCCGCATACAGGGCATTCCTCAGGAGGCTCGGGGCCGTAATGGACATACCCGCATACCGTACATACCCAGGCCTTCTGCAGCTCACTGCTCATTGATCACCTCCACAAATCGGTAATAAACACTTGATTAGTTTAATGCCAATCTTCAAACCTGTCGAACGGGTAAACCATAACAATTCAATATTCGGGCGTGATAAAATGGAAGCGACAACCGTTCTAAAGGAAGGTAAGAATGTTACCTGTTGAAATTCGGCCTTCAATTTTCTGGGTCGGGATGAATGACCGCCACATTGAACTATTCGAGGGATTATGGTCCATCCGCGATGAAGGCGTTTCTTACAATAGTTACCTGATCAAGGACAAGAAAAACGTCATCATTGATCTGAGCAGCAAATTAAATGCGGATGAATTATTCGATCAGATCAGAGCTGTGATCGATCCGTCCACCCTGGATTACGTGGTAATCAACCATATGGAACCTGACCATTCCGGTTCGCTAAGATCGCTGACCATGTTGGCACCCAACGTCACGATCCTGGGTTCAGCAAAGACCAAGGAAATGCTGAACACTTTTTATGGCATTACTGAGAATGTGCGGGCTGTAGTGGACGGCGAGGAACTTAACCTGGGAGAACATAAGCTGAAATTCTTTTCCACGCCATTCATCCATTGGCCGGAAACGATGATGACCTATGAAATGTCCAGCAAAGTGCTCTTCTCCTGCGATGGATTTGGGGGATTTGGTGCTTTGAATGGGACAATATTTGATGACCCGAATGTACCCGTTGCATGGTATGAAGAACAAGCCATGCGATATTTTGTCAACATCGTGGCCAGTTTTTCAAAGCCGGTGAAAAATGCCATCGCTAAACTAAAAACCGTTCCCATTGAGGTGATCGCACCTTCGCATGGGTTGATCTGGCGCAAAAACCCAACAAGGATCATATCCTTATATGAGCGATGGGCTAATTACGCCGGTGTAGCGGGTGATCCCGGGGTGACCCTGCTCTTTGCCTCCATGTACGGCAACACTGAAAAAATTATGGAAGTTATCGCTCAAGGTGTCGTTGACGAAGGACTGCCCATTTCAATTTACAATGTTTCTGAAACACCGATCACCTACATCCTGCCCTCCTTGTGGGTCAAACGCGGGGTCCTGATCGGAGCACCCACATACGAGGGCAGCCTTTTCCCGGACATGTCCAGTGCGCTGGAAATGGCAAAACAAAAACACATCTTTCACAAACTCGCTGCCGGCTTTGGCAGTTACGCCTGGATGGGCGGCGGTCAGCGGGATTTCAATGATCGGATCCAGTCCCTTAAGTGGGAAAACATGGGAAATTTTGAGTTCACAGGTAGTCCGAACTTCCGTGAATTGGAAGCGGGGCGCAAATTCGGAGCGGATTTCGCCATGAAAATTCTTGCAAGGTAAATTCCTCACCGGTCGATGATATGAAAAGGGTAAACGATCGGAAAGGATCGTTTACCCTTTTTCATGCAAAAGTGTTATTCCTCGAAGACGAAAATTCTCGATCAGGGTTGAGAGGAATTCTTCCCTGCAGCTCTTGAAGTTCCCGCTGCCGGCATCCAGAAGATCATCAGCAGGGTGGCAATGAGTGCCAGGCTGCCGCCGAACAGGAAGGGCGCAGAGGGGCCAAATCCGGTCCAGGACCCCAGCCCTTGCCAGAGAATGCCGGCGATAAAGGAAGCCGGGAAAGCCAGCAGACCAATGACTGCGTTGTAGGTGCCATAGGCTGTGCCGCGCAATTCCTCGGGCACCAGGTCAGCCACCATGGCATTAGCGGTGCCCAGGGTGAGACCGTAATACAAGCCATAAACCGCATACAACACCCAGATCTGCCATGAGAACTTCGCCAGGGCAAAACCGAAGTAGATGACAACGTATACCAGCCAGCCGATAATGATCAGGCGTTTACGCCCGACCCGGTCGGAAAGCGAGCCCGCTGGGGTGGAAATGAGCGTGTAAGTCAGGTTGAACATGGCCAGCATGAGCAGGATGCCGGTCACGGTCACGCCCAGGCTTTGCGCGCGCAGGATCAGGAAACTATCGGAGGAATTCCCCAGGGTGAAAATGCTGATGATGACCAGGAAGATAGAAAAAGGCTTGCCCATGTTCTTCAGCGAGAACTTCGGGATATTCCGTTGACCTTTTACGAGCACCTCTTTTGCGCCAACGGCAAGCGAAAGCACAGCCAGGAAAGCGGGGACCAGGCTGATAAGCACG
>DAONEZ010000039.1:0-10147 GCA_035403345.1 Anaerolineaceae bacterium | reverse complement strand
GTTCCGCGAGGTGCCGCTAGGTGAGATAGTGTATGCCGGCGACCTGGTGCTGCCAGAGGGCTGGGACAGCCGCGCATGGCGTCATCGTGGTGCGGATCGAAAATTGATGTTCGACCTGGCGGTCAAAGCCGTGCTGAAATTGTAAAAATCATCTCTCGCAAAGGCGCAAAAGTCGCAAAAAACCTTCTTTATAAAACCTAACTGAAAAAATAATAGGAAAAGAGTTACCAGGCACTCACTAATCAGGTAATCACTTGGAAGGGACTTGATAATCTATATTTTTGGTTATTTTCCTGATTACTAATTACTGATTACGAATCGTGCGGAATTCTAATCTCTTTTACTGAGAGCTTTCACCTGTTCCGCGGCGTGGTAGGAGCTGCGCACCAGCGGCGCGCTTTCCACCCAGCGGAAGCCAATCTCAAGGCCGTAGCGTTTGAGCTCGGCGAATTCCTCAAGGGTGTAGTAGCGTTCGATGGGGAGGTGCTTGCGGCTGGGCTGCAGGTACTGGCCGATGGTGAGGATGTCCACGTCCCAACTGCACAGGTCGCGCATAACCGCTTTAAGCTCGTCCATGGTTTCGCCCAGCCCCACCATGATGCCGGATTTGGTGAGCACCAGGGGGTCCATGAGTTTGGCGTTGCGCAGAACGGATTCGGACCACTCATAATGGTCCTGCGGTTGGACATGTTTAAACAAGGAGGGAACAGTCTCCACGTTGTGATTGAGGATGTCGGGGCGGGCGTCCATCACGACCTTGAGGGCTTCAGCGCTGCCCTTGAAATCCGGGATGAGCACTTCCACCGAGCAGTCCGGGTGTATGCCGTGGATGCGGCGGATGATGGCGGCGAAGATGGGAGCCCCACCGTCACGGCGCTCGTCGCGGTCAACCGAGGTGATCACCGCGTGCTGCAGCTCCATGACCTTGACGGCCTGCGCAACGCGCTCCGGCTCGGACCAATCCACCGTTTCCGGGCGGCCGTGTTTGATGTCGCAGAAGCGGCAGGCACGCGTGCACACATCCCCGAGGATGAGGAAGGTGGCCGTACCGCTGCCCCAACACTCGCCCATGTTCGGGCAGGCGGCTTCTTCGCAGACCGTGTGCAAGGTCTTGCGCCGCATCAACTCCTGCAACTGGTCCAGTGACTCACCGGAACGCACGCGCACCTTGATCCAATCCGGGCGGCGCAGCGGGCGGGTATTCATGCTGTCGGGGTTAATACGGTCACGCGTGGTCATGGGCTTCGTTCTCCGCGGAAATTATACCGTTGAAATCGCGGGGAATGGAAATCATCCGTGTTATACTGCCACCTGAGGAGCAACCCATGCTGGTACTGGTATCCACCCCCATAGGCAACCTGGCAGATATTTCACAACGCGCCCTGGCAACCCTGGAAAGCGCGGATGTTGTGGTGAGCGAAGACACGCGCAAGACGGGTTTTCTGCTGAACCACTTTGGCATCAAGAAACCGCAGATCTCGTTCCGCGAGGATAACGAGAAACGCGCACTGCCTCAGGTGATGGAAGTGCTGGAATTGGGCAAGACCGTGGCCTTGGTAACGGATGCCGGAACGCCAGCCATCTCAGATCCCGGGTTCATCCTGGTGCGGGCAGCGCTCCAGCAGGAGATCCCCATTTCCGCTGTACCCGGACCGACTGCGCTGATCATGGCGCTGGTGCTATCCGGGCTGCCCGTGCACAGCTTCACCTTCCGCGGCTTCCCGCCGCGCAAGAGCGGTCAGCGTCAGCGCTGGCTGTCAGTGGATGGTCAGTCACCACATACGCTGCTCTTTTATGAGAGCCCCTATCGGTTGATCGATTTTCTGAACGATGCCATTGTGGTGTACGGTGACCGACGCTGCGCGGTGGCCAATGATCTGACCAAGAAATTCGAGACCATGTACCGCGGGACGATCACCAGCGTGATCACGGACCTGCAAAAAGAACCGTTACGCGGGGAGTATGTGGTTGTGATCGCCGGAATGGATGCGTAGAGAAGGGTCAGGCCGAGGGCAGGGGCGAGAAGTTGGTATCGCGGTCGTAGTAGTCTTCGTTTTCGGCTTTCTTTAGTTTTGCCACCACCCAGTAGGTCACCGGGGTCATCAGGATCTCGATGGCGCATTTAAAGACGTAGTTGGTCAGCACCAGGCTGGTGAACAGGCTCCACGGGAAAACACCTGTGAGGCAGCAGATGGTCACGAAGATGAGGGAATCCGCGCCTTCGCCCACCAGCGTGCTGCCGATGGTGCGCACCCACAACCATTTTCCATTAGTAGCTACTTTAAGCTTGGCCAATACGAAAGAGTTGAAAAATTCACCGAACAGGTAAGCGGTGAGGCTGGCTAACACGATGCCGCCGGTGCTGATACCACCCAAGACAGCGTTGTAGGCTGTCTGCCCGGTCGTTTGCTGCCAGGTGGCTTCGCCGGGCATGATGCGCACCAGCCACAATACCAGTGAGGTGAGCGCCAGGCAGCCGAACCCGACCCAAATCACGCGTCGCGAACGTCTGAACCCGTATACCTCGGTGAGCACGTCGCCAAAGATGTAACTGACCGGGAAAAGGATGGTACCGGCGTCGAACGCCAGCCGTACGCCGACCAGGGAGAAGCCCCAATCCACGATCTTGGCCGAGGAGGCGATATTGCTGACGATTAACACAGTAACGAACAACGCCATTACCAGGTCAAGATATTTGAAAGTGCGGTCTTTTATTCCGGTCATTGATCCCAGTTTCCTTGTTGATTTCTGAGGCTAGTATAATCGAAGAAAAGGTCAATCGGAGAGTCACATGCACCGCTTCTTCCTGGAACCTGAATACATCAAGAATAACGAAATCCAGTTTCCGGAGGAAACCTCGCGGCAAATGGCGCGTGTGCTGAGGTTGTCACCCGGGAAGCACGTGAGCGTGTTGGATGACAGCGGGAAAGCGTTTCTCACTGAGCTGTTGACAGTGAGCGAAAAGGCATGCACAGGACGGATCATTGAACAGAGTATAGTGAGCGCGGAACCTAAATTGCGTTTGACCATGATGCTGGGATTGACCCAACGCGAGAAGTTCGAATGGATGCTTCAAAAATGTACCGAAGTGGGCGCGGCGGCTTTCCTGCCGGTCATCACCAGCCGATCGCTGATCCAGCAGCCCCATGAGGTACACAGCAAGTACCCGCGCTGGGAAAAGATCCTCCGAGAGGCGGCCGAACAAAGCGGGCGGGGGAAAATTCCAGAATTATTGCCCCCGCTGCCATTTGAGGAAGCCATCGCATATGGAAAGAGCTCGAATGAAATATGTTTGGTAGCCTGGGAGGCGGAGCAGCATCTGTCCCTCAAAAATGTCATTGCTCAAGACGTCCAAAGAGCTGCCATGTTGATCGGACCGGAGGGCGGGTTTTCGCAGGAAGAGATCACGCTGGCTGCGGCACAGGGATATTTGCCGGTCTCCCTGGGCAGCCTGACGCTGCGGATGGAAACCGCCGCTATTGTGGCAGCTGCGCTGGTGCTGCACCAGTTGGGTGGGAATTAGAGCAGGCGGCGCGGAAGCAGGTTCTTAAGGCCTCTGCCGGTTACTTTCACACAACCGAGAGGATAATTTTCCTGGTTCAGGACCACCTGGTACTTCGCTGCTGATCGAGGCAGATCGACCCCTTCGATCACGGGTTCGCCAGAAAGTAATTTATTTGAAGCAGTCGCATCCAACGGGAGGATATTTTGCCTGCAGGATGAGCCAAAGCGGGTCACCCATTCCTGGGAAGGAAGGAATCCGTCCGGCAGCCGCTCTCCAAGAAGCAGACCGGCAGATTGAACCGGCAGCGTGGGAAACTGTTCCAATAATAAAGCAGGGAAGAGGAAGAATTTTTCTGCGCGCTGCACCAATACGCGCTGTGCCTCAACCAGGTATGCACCCAGATCATAGCCATAAGTATCCTGGAAGTTCGCACAGAAAGTTTGTGATTCGCGCGCGTTCATTTCGAAGAAGCCGGCTTTTTCCATTGAATGCGTTGGCGGGGGGAGTTCAGGAAGACTGGTCTCTCCGGTCTTTTGCAGCAGGCAAGCGAAGAACCCGGCGGTGTGATAGCGGTGCGGCCACAGGCGGATGGTCTGTTCCAGGCGCGGGTCGATGGTTATTCCATCCGGGCTGGTGATACCAGGAGCCGGTATGGGCAGGCGGGACTGTGCATCCAGCAATTGCACCTGACCGGCGAAGCGTTCCAATGTGGCAGCCACCACGCCTTCATCTTCCGCGGGCAACAGGGTGCAGGTGGAATAGACCACCTCGCCGCCCACGCGCACGGCCTGCAGGGCACTGGCCAGCAGGGCAGCCTGGCGGCGGGCCAATTGACTGCTCTCGGCATCCGTGACCGGACGCACGGGGTGGGATTCGGCGGTGCGCAGCCCCTGCATGCTGCAGGGCGCGTCGAGCAGGACGCGGTCAAAGGTATCGGGATACCAGCTTCCATAACTCTCACCCGGGAAGCGGGTAATGGCTGCATTGGTAGCTCCCCAGTTCTGGAGCACGATACGCAGCGCGGGGATGCGCCCCTGGCTGGAATCGTTGGCCAGCACCAAACCGCAGTCCTCCAGGCGGCTGACCAGGTGGGTGGTTTTTCCGCCGGGTGAGGCTGCCAGGTCCAGGCACAGATCAGCTTTGCCTGGCTGGATGGAGAACAACTCCACCGGCAGCATTGAAGCGGCTTCCTGGATGTAGTAGTGCCCCAGCTTGTGTTCCAGCGTGTTACCGGGTTCTGGACCTTCGCCGCGGGTGACGCGGTACCCGGCGGCGCAAAAGGGGATGGACTCCAGGGTCCAGCCGTATTTGCCGTGCAGGAAAGCGGGCAGAGCGCCAGATGCCTTCAGCGGATTAATGCGGATGGCAGGTGGGAGGGACTGCGTCACCTCCTCCTGCAGGGCGGCATATTCTCCATCTGACAGGTAAGGTTTGAAGGTCTCCAGATTGGCGTAAACATCCGGGAGAGCTGCAGGTTGAGGGAGCTTCTTGCGGTTATGGCGCTTCATGTGTCCTTCCGGATGCAAAAGACGATCTCGCTATCAAAAAGGAGCTCGCTCACTTCCCAGTTTGTGCCGCTGACCGCGCTTTCGATCAAGCGGCGGTCCTGGTCTAACTTGGAGTAGCGCCCGGTGAGGCTTTCGGTGGGCAGCGAGACCAGCATGTATTTCACCGGCAGGGCGCGGAAAAACTCGCGGTTGCAGCCCTTGCGGCGCTGCTCGAAGCGGTGGGCTTCCTTGAAGAAAAAGGCCACATCTGCCGGTTCCTGTGGAGGGGCGACGAGGATGTCGCCGTGTACGGCAGCGCCAGACTGGTGAACTCCCTGTAGAAAAGCGTTGATCAGGTTGACGCGCGGCTGATGCAGGTCATAGGCGAGATAGCAGGTTTCCCGGGGCAGTCCCATCCAGGGCAGGGCAAAGGGGTTCAGACCGCAGGCCAGGTCCAGGATGGTGGAGGGTAGGCCGGTGATTGAAAATATTCGCGCATAGAAATCATCCAGGATGGGCAAGCGTTCGCGCGTGGAGGCATGGCTCTGCAGGATGCGCAGGCAGAATTGGCTGAGCTCCTCCTCGTCTCCTGTCGCAATGATGGTTTCCAGTTCCTGCTGTACTGCGGGGTAATCTGGGTCGCCGAGGTAGGGGGCTACCAGGTTATGCAGCTTCTGGCGCACCACTTCCTCGAGATCACGAGGAGACGGATGAACCTCCAGGTTCTGCAGTACCAGGTCGCGCACGGTGTCGCGCGGGAGCGACAGCCCGCGGTACTTGCGCGCAGCGCCGAGCTTTTGATAAAGCGCTTCAATGAATTCTTCTGAAACTGCAAGCGGTGCCTTAACCATGCGGATCTACTTTTGCACCAGGAACGCCAGTTCACCGGGAAATTCGAAACGGGTGATCTTCCAGGGGTAAGTGATTGTGAGTTCCATGAAGTGCTGCTCATAGTTTTGCACCATGCCCTTTGACTTGCCGCCCAGGCTGTGCGCCGGGAAACTGACCAGCAGGTAAGGCGAGGTGATTTGTGCGAGCAGCCTGGCTCCGGCCTGCTTATCCACCTGCTCCAAACTGGGGATGGTTTTGAGCAGCAATGTTAGATCGGCTTGAATGGGCGGCAGGGTCTGTGTCAGGTCAGCGCAAATTGACCGGCCGGGTATATGGAACTTGAAGAGGAAAACGTCCAGGAAGGAGCGCAGGTCTTCGTAAATATCCACGGCGGTGTAGGTGCATCCGCCTGGTAAGTCCATCCAGGGGAGGGTGAGTGGGTTGAGTCCACAGGCCAGGTCCAAAACAGAGCGGACAGGAGGCAGCGATGCTAGCACGGTCGAATAAAAATGTGGCAGGATGGATACCCGCTCGCGGGTAGAAGCGTGCGCCGGCAGTTGCTCCAAAAGCCACGCCCGCACGCTTTCATCTGCCAGGTTATCCGACAGGGCTTGTAATTCCTCCATCCAGCGGGCGTACGGAATGCCTTGTTCCTGGTAGGCACTGCCCACCTGGTGCAGTTTATTGCGTGTAGTCTTCACGGCTTCCTTGAGCGAAGCACGTTTGGCAAGTTCGCGCGCGCCAATATTACGGATGACCTCGGAGGTGATCAATCGATATTTCGCGGAACTCTGAACCTGTTCCACAAGTTGGTCGAGCAACTCAAGGGTTGGCATGCTCGTCTCGCAGGCGAATGCGCTCGGTGAGCTGCACCATGAAGCGCAGATTATGAAGCGTGGCCAGGCGCATGAAGAGGGTGTCGCCCTGTTTGAAGAGGTGGTGCAGATAGCCCAGGGAGTAATGCCGGCAACAGGGGCAATCACAGTATTCGCTAATTGGGCGGTTGGCGCGGATGTGTTCCTCGTCGTTGACGTACAGGTAGCGCAGCCACTTGCCGCTCAATCCTGCCTGTGGATCAGTTTCAGGGTTGGTGAAGGTGTACAGGCGGGCGTGGCGGGCATCGCGGGTAGGCATGGCGCTGTCGAAAATATCGTAGCCGAGGTCATAACAGGCCAGCACGTTTTCGGGGTGACCCACCCCCAGGGCATGCAGAGGGAACTCACGCGGGATGCACTCGCGGGTATAACCGATGATTTCCGTCAGCAGGTGGTTCTGGTCGTCCAGCGGCCAGCCGCCGAATCCGTAGCCGTTAAAGCCGATCTCCAACAGGGCGTCCGCACAGCGCTTGCGCAGGTCTTTGTATCCGCCGCCCTGGATGACGGCAAACAACTTTGGTCGCTCAGCTTTATCAACTTTCTTCTGATCCAACGATTTGTCGAATTCCCGGCGGCACTTGCGCGCCCAGGCGATGGTGCGCTCCACAGAAACAAGCTGCTCCTCAAATGACGAGCTCACGTGGGTGCAGTCGTCCAGGCAGATGACCACATCCGAGCCAAAGCCTAGTTGTAATTGGACAGATTTCTCGGGAGTGAGCTGGATCTTGCGCGAGCTGCCTTCCGGGATGAAAGAAATCCCTTGTTCATGTAGTTGACCGAATTTCGGGTTCTGGCGGATAAGCGAATAGGCCTGGAAGCCGCCGGAATCGGTGACAATGGGGTGCTGCCAGGCGGTCATGCGATGCAGTCCGCCCAGCGATTGCACCACGCCGGCACCGGGCTTCTGCATCAGATGGAATGTGTTCATCACCAGTGCTTCCACCCCGCAGCCTTCCAAATCCTGTGCATCCACCGAACGTACCACGCCGTAAGTGGCATCTGGCAGGTAAACCGGCAGTTTTAGGACGCCGTTCTTGAAAGTCAGCGTACGCTCTTTCACAGTCTCTTTAACCTCAGTGCTGACCAGTCATCATCGATCGAGATAATGGCCACGCCCGTCCAGCCGCGCTGCTGTGCGGCGGCATTGAGCGTGTCGCGGTTTACGTCCCCTTTGAGGATAGAGGTCAGTTTCGGATAAGCTACCCAAAAGATGCCTGCTGGCAGCAGGAAACGATCGATCTCTGAAAGCAACACAAGAAATTCCTGCATACTGCGCAGGAAAGCCGTGACGATGAAAGCCGGCTGCTTCTCAAGGAACAACTCAGCTCCTGCGGGCATGGCACCGGCTTTGGCAAGAAAATCCTGCGGCGGATTAAGGATGAGCAACGAGCGCCCGGGTTTGACCTGCAGCTTTTCCAGGATGGATTTATCCGGCATCTTTTTCACCTTTCCTGGTACGATCCACAGCCTTCTGATAGGCGAGATCCGCCAACATTTCAAGTTGAGGATTGATCTTATCCCCGGGATGCAACTCGACCACTTTGTGCAATTTTCCGTTTCCGCTCAATAATCCAAACGGATCCTGGAGTTGGCTGCCGAAGGGGATGCCCAGCTTGACGGCTTTCCGTGAGGGGATGATGGTGAAGGCCACCCCGGGCATACCCGCAGCGAGCGCATAAGCCAGGATTCTGGAGAGCAGGTCGACCTCCTCCTGCAACTCAGGAAACCTTTTAATTAGAAATACGCGCAACTCCAGCACCAGGGCGGATATTTCGGGTGGAAATTGGGACAGTAAATCATTGAGAGGCATGCCTTTATTATAAAGGATGCCCCTCATTAATACCTGTTTGGTTAATTTGATGCTGTGCGAGATTCCGGGATCCTGCGTAGAGCCCAGGCGGAGGCCAGCATGAGGATGGCGGAGACCAGGAAGAGCACCGTCCAGCCCCACCACTGCCCGGGAGCTGCGTTGTTGAACCCGTCGATCATGGGGCCTTCCAGGCGGGCAACGGCGGCAGAGCCGGCGGTGGCGATGTTGGTCAGCCCGATGTATTTGCCGGTCTCTCCGGCGGGAGCCATCTCGTTGGCCAACGCCCAGTTGGTGGAGAGGAAAATACCCAACCCCACGCCCATGATGGAGCCGAAGAAGATGAGCTGGAAGGGGGTCTTTGCGAAGATGAGGATGATGGCACCGAAGGCTCCAATGAACGAGGAGAATATCTGCAGGCGTTTGCGACCCATGCGGTCGCTGAGCTTACCGGCAACCAGGCTGAAGATGATGAGCACGATCACAAATGAGCCCATCACGAATTGGGTAAAAACGATGGGATCCTGGCTGCTGAACTTGTCGCGGATAAAATACTGGGCGAAGGATTGAAACCCATAGATGCCCACCAGGTAAAGGAAGCGGCTGAAGATGAGCTGCCAGTAGTGTTTGTCTCCCTCGATCTTGAAGTTGAACACATTCCTGATGACCTCGCCCAGGCGGATGCGGTTCTTAGCCGGATCGAGCAGGGACTTTTCATGTGTGAAAAACAGCGTGATGCTGCCAAATATGACCAGCAAGGCAATGATGACGGTGACGGATAGGCGCGGATCGGGATCCGTGGAGGAGATGAGGAAGCCCATCAACAGGGAGGAGATGACGATGCCGAACATATCCAGTGCGGTTTTGATGCCACTGGCCATGCCCAACTGGTCAGCCGGCACCTCGTCGGGCAGCAGCCCCTGCGTCGGACCGTGGGCGATGTTGGAGGAGAATTGCAACCCGATGTAGCCCACGAACAAAGCCGGCAAGCCGCCGATGAATCCCATAAGTAGAAGGAAAACAAGGTCCCCGGCGGTGCCCAGGAACATGAAGGGACGCCTTCGGCCTATTTTGGCATGCCAGGTGTCGCTGATAGCCCCGCTGATGGGCTGCACCAGCATGGCGATGATCAAGCCGAAGAAGGTCAACAGACCCAGCCAGGTGTTCTTCTGCGTCTCGGGCACGTATTTGAGCAGCACGGCAGGAAGGATGGTGACGTGCAGGCTGTTCCACATGAAGGACAACCCGATCCAATACGCGTTCAATTTCAACATGTATCCGATGCTTACCTTTTTCATAGAGGGCTCCCTGGTTCAGATGGTGTTTCTAATGTGTTGACGAAGAAACTCAGGACTTTATCTAAATATTCCTGGGGACGGTATTTCTCGATGTTGCGGTGACCGGCTTCAGGCACCAGCCAAAGTGTAGCCCTGGAACCGGTTGAGGTGGTCATCCGGTCGATCTCGCGGTTGGTGATGAAGGGATCCCGGCCGCCGTAGATGAAAAGAGAAGGAATGGATTGCAGCCGGGAGGCGCGGTGGAGGGGTTCCTCGCTGAACAGGTTGATACCGGAGAGCAGGGAAGCCCCGCCTACGGCACAATAGGCGTACGTGGAAGCCAGCCAGTACGGCAAGTTGTCGCG
>DAONEZ010000038.1:0-10314 GCA_035403345.1 Anaerolineaceae bacterium | reverse complement strand
CCTTATCTCTCTTCTCATTTTTGTATTTCTCCTCACCTCCTGCGCCCCAGGCAGGGCCACAACCCCGCCCACAGCCACAATGACAGTTGAGCCTACTGCAACGGCTGCTCCGACGATCACGCCAACACCCACGCCCATAACCCTTGCAGACTCACCCGGCCTGCCCGGTTGGGTCGAGGAATATGTTCATGCCTACGGCGGCAAGGTCACTGTCAACGGCGTACAGATGGATGCGGAGCAATTGACTGCTGCCATCCGCCAAAACCCGGAGGCGTTTATACAGAAAAAGCCGGTCAATGGGATTGTAAACTCGTTCTTAATCATCAACGGTGTGCCATTGGCAGTAAGAGAAGATAATAGTAATTGGCAAAACGCTTCGATGAAAACTATGGGGAATTTGGCAGGGCTGGCTTTAGGCACTTTACTTGATGACACTCCCGCCTTGTTACATTGGTGGGGAGATGAATATACCATTGGCACCTCGTGTTTGAGTATGACTGGCACGATGCCTGATAGAACGGGAATTAATTTTGAATGGCCAAATTATCAGGCAAGGATAGCTCGCGAAAATGGTTTAACAACCAGAATGCAAGCTGCGTTATTCCCTGGGGACATGCCTGCATGGATGGATGCAGGTTTTACCCAGAGCGATTTGGATTTAATAGTCAGATTGTTCATGGAAAATGCCAGGGAAAATAATATCGATGAGCTTGTTGTGGTAAATGAAACTGGAGCACCTGACGAACGAAGAGATCTATACTGGGAAAAATTCGGCGAAACGTATGTGATACGTGCATACCAATTAGCCAGAGAAATTTATCCACAGGCAAAGCTGATCTACAATGACGCTAATAATCACCGAAAGGGGTATATAACTACTCTTTCTACTCTGAAGATTGCCAATGACCTATATACATTGGGCTTAGTTGATTATGTGGGGGTAGAAATGCACATCGATTCATCGAACATACCCACAAAACAGGAGCTGATCGATGTTTTCAGGAGTTATCCAGTTCCTGTAATGATTACTGAATTCGACGCATTACTCACTGACTATCCTGAAGATCAGCGGGAAGATAAATTAAATCAAATTACCAAAACTGTTTTTGATGGATGCATGGAATCAGGAGTATGCCAAAGCATTTCTACATGGGGAACCAACGAAGGTGTAAATTGGGACGGAAAACACTCCGTGCTTCGGGATAAAGAGAATCGACCACATCAAGCCTATTATATTGCCATTCAATCCATGTTTGAGCATTTACCCTAATTCGAGAGTGAAAAATGAAAAATAGAATGCTAATAAGTGTTTTCATCTTGATTACTTTTCTCGTGTCCTGCGCGCCACAGACGGCTACACCCCTGCCCACGGCCACAATGACAGTTGAGCCTACCGCAACGGTCGCACCGACGATCACGCCAACACCCACCCCGATAAGCATGGCAAACTCGCCCGACCTGCCCGTTTGGGTAGAGGATTACGTCCATGCTTACGGAGGCAAGGTCATCGTCAACGGTGTAGAGATGGATGCAAAACAATTGACCGCTGCGATCCGACAGAACCCGGAGGCGTTTACGCTGGAAACGATAATCAATGGATTGAAATACTCATTCGTTCTGGTTAATAGAATCCCACTCGCATATCAAGAGGAAAACGGCAACTTGCAGGAAGCCACCATGGCAAAATTGGGAGAATGGAATGGTGTGCAATTTGAGTGCTCCCTGCGACTTGATGGCAGGAAATACCAGGAGTTTACGGATATCTCCAGAATAACTCTTGGATTAACCTCGATTGTTGCGATTGGATCAAATTTGGAACCAGTACGGGTATTCAAGAATTTTTCAGAATCTGATTGGCAGAGAGTTTTGGATGATTGGGCGAATATTGAGGTGGAGTTAGCTTCGGGCATAATACCCACAGAATTTCCGTATTATTGGCAAGATGGAATTGATGCCATGGATGATGACGTGGTCCGGGCGTTTGGCGGCAATCCGCAATTTAGAGCTGGTATCTATGAACAAGGTGTTAATGTTGAATCTTTATGGAATTTTCAATCTCAAATTAGCGAACTAGATATGGTAAAAATCTTCGAGTTTATTTCAAGGACGACTGTACTCAGGTTTCCTGAAATTAAACGGTGGACGGTATCCAGTGAAGTTTCCGGAGGGTATGTAAGGTTTAAATATGATAGCTCTGCGCGTTATTCAGATGTAAACTTCTGGGGTGTGGCAACAGGATTAACACCTGCTGAACTGACTCTTCTAGCTGCTCGATGGGTAAAACAAGATAACCCCTACGCAAAGACTTACATTGTTGAAGATAATATTTTTGAAAATGCGAATCCTGTCGCATCAGACACGAGGGATTATTTTTACAACGAATACATCCCTGCAATCATTGAAGGGAATACGGATCATATTATTGATGGCATCATCGGCGAAAACAACTGGTGGATCTACGAGCCGCAAGACTGGTCTGGAATATCCGGGAGTATCGAATATTTGCAGGCCAACGGTTTGGAAATTGGCGGTTCAGAGACCATGATCGTTTCAGGGGAGACACCCATCAACAATTGTTGCGGCAGGCATAAATTGGTTGAAATACAGGATCCAGACCTGGCACAAGCAGAGATGTTCGCTCAATGGCTTGACCTTTACCTTGACAAAGGGATCAAGACCATTGGCTTTGGTAATATTGACGATTTTTACGCCTGGACTCAGGATGTAAATTTGCCTGATGCGAACCCCACCTTCTTTGATATTGATTTTCGAGCAAAACCTGCCTATTATGCCATGGTACGGGTCTTATTTGAGCACCTGCCTTAATCGAAAGGAACAGGGCTTCAGGTCTTTTTGATTGCATGCTCCCCAAGGTGCCCGAACACATCAATTTCCAGTTGCCTGATGATGTTGGGATTCTCGAGATCTGCATCGCTTAGATTCTTCACGCACTCAACAAAACTGAGCCGGGTTTGATCAAACTTTTCCAGTACCTGCTCCTCGGTTAGCTCTTTCGCGCCCTCAACCGCAGCCACATTGAATTCGTCCACGTTGATATCCGGGAAGAAATACGAGGAGTCCTGCTGTTTAATTGCAATCACTTTCATCGCCAATTCCCACCAGGCGGTGAAGTGCGCCACCAAGTCGGCGAAGCGGGCATAACCCTGGCAGTTCATGAACTCCTGCTGCTCAGCGGGCGAGAACTTTCGATACTCCTCAACATAATTCCCCCAATCGGTGGTCAGTGACTCAATAACGGATTTGCGGGTGATCTCAACCATGAAAAACCTCTCTTAACCAAAATATCCAGGAATCCGCATGTTATAATACCACCCAACAGCCACGACGGAGGAAAGTACGCCGGGGAAACCCGACAGGGACGCGGATTCGTTGATTGAGAGATCCGCCCGGCAGCATCCGGCCGAAGTTCCCTCCCGAGCTGCTCTGGTGAACGCAAATCGCTTTTAGTCAGAGCCGTCCAGCCGGACGTTATCACGGCAGCCGATCGCGCCATCAAACTCGCGCGGTCGGGTCAAGCGGGTCACGCATGTGACCAACCAGGGTGGTACCGCGGGCCTCATTCCCCGTCCCTTGCAAGGGATGGGTTTTATTTTTAAGTCAGGAGCATTACATGAATCAACCGAAGATCCTGGAAGAACTGGAGCAGGTCAGCCGGGCAGCGCTATCCGAACTGGAAGGATTGCACAGCGAAGAGGCTTTGTTGACCTGGCGCAACACCTACCTGGGCAGGAACGCCGCCGTGATGAAAGCGTTCCAGGGCCTGGGCGGACTCTCCGCCGAGGAACGCCCGCTGGTAGGACAGGGCGCTAACCGCGTGAAGACCGCGCTTGAGTCTGCCCTCGGGGAACGGATGCAGGCGGTCAAGGAAGCCACCCTCAACCGTGCACTGGCCAGTGAATCCCTGGATGTGACCCTGCCCGGGCGCCCCAGGCTGCACGGCCGGCTGCACCCTGATACGCAGATCCTGCGCGAGCTTTACCGCATCTTTGCCGAGATGGGCTTCCAGGTGTACCGCTCGCGCGAGATCGAAACGGACGAGTACAACTTTCAACTGCTGAACTTCCCCGTGGGGCATCCGGCACGCGATATGCAGGACACCTACTTCATAGACGCGCCCAACCGCGGCGACAATCCCTTGGTGTTGCGCACCCACACCTCCCCCGGGCAGATCCGCGCTATGCGCGAGATTTCAGCGCTCAATCCGGATAATCCCCCGCCGGTGCGCGTGATCGTGCCCGGCATGGTATACCGCTACGAACAGACTGATACACGCCACGAAACCCAGTTCGACCAGCTCGAAGGCCTGGCGGTCGGTCCGGGCATCACCTTCAGCAACCTGAAGGGCACGCTCACTGATATGGCCCGCCGCTTGTTCGGACCCCAGGCGCGCACGCGCTTCCGTGCCTCCTTCTTCCCATTCACCGAACCCTCGGCTGAGTTCGATATCGAGTGCTTCAACTGCCACGGCAAGGGTTGCTCCATTTGCGGCGGGGGTTGGCTGGAGATCGGCGGCAGCGGCATGGTGCACCCTAATGTGATGCAAAACGGCGGCTATGACCCGGCGCGCTACACCGGATTTGCTTTCGGCTTCGGCGTGCAGCGCATTGCCATGCTGCGTTACGGCATCAACGACATCCGCTACTTCTGGGATAACGACTTGAGGTTTTTGGAACAATTCTAGATAAAGTAATCAGTGATTAGTGAAAAGTGACCAGGAAAACCTTCGCATTTGCCTTCCCTGATTACTGATCACTAATTACTCATAACGGAGGTTTTCTTGAAAGCACCCATTTCATGGCTTAAAGATTTTGTGGAGATCGACCTTTCCATCGCTGAGCTGGCGAACCTGGTGACCAAGGCCGGCATGGAAGTGGAGGAAGTAAAGCTCATCGGCTTGCCCATGCCCGCACCCGGTAGCATGACCACCAAAGTGACGGGGCTGCCCTGGGACCGCGAGAAGATCGTGGCAGCCGAGATTCGTGAGGTGCTGCCGCACCCCAACGCCGACCGCCTGGTGCTCTGCCGCCTGTTCGACGGCATCGAAGAGAAAATCGTGCTTACCGGCGCGCCAAACCTGTACGAGTTCAAGGGGCAGGGTGTCCTGCCGCAGCTGCTCAAGGTCGCCTATGCGAAAGAAGGCGCGCAGATCTACGACGGTCACCAGGAAGGACTGGTGCTCACCACGCTCAAGCGCACCAAGATCCGCGGGGTGGAGTCCGACTCCATGGTCTGTTCCGAAAAGGAATTGGGTATCTCCGACGAGCATGAGGGCATCATGTTCCTCGAGCCGGATGTGGCAGCCGGTACGCCGCTGGTGGACCTGCTGGGTGATGCCGTGCTGGATGTGAACCTGCTGCCCAGCTTCGCACGCTGCGCCAGCATGCTCGGCCTGGCCCGCGAGATTGCCGCCCTGACCGGTAAGCCCTTGAAAGCCCCCATTCTGCCGGAATTGCCTGTGCAAAACCGGACGGACTTTGCCGCGCTAGAGATCACGCGCCCCGAGTTAAATCCCCGCTTCGTGCTGGGTCTGCTCAGCGGTGTCACCCTGCAGCCCAGCCCGCTCAAGGTGCAGCGCCGCCTCAAGCTGGCCGGCATGCGCCCGATCAACAACATCGTGGACGCTACCAACTACGCCATGCTGGAACTGGGCGAGCCGCTGCATGCCTTTGACTATGACACATTGAAGAAACGTGCCGGCGGCAGGCAGGTGAAGATCATCACCCGCGCTGCGCAGCCGGGCGAGACCCTCACCACCCTGGACGGGGTAGAGCGCAAGCTGGACACAACCACAATCCTGGTCTGTGATGAAGCCGGACCGCTATCGCTGGCTGGTGTGATGGGCGGGCTGGAGTCCGAGATCAACCCGGATACGCGCAACATCCTGCTGGAAGGCGCTTCCTGGAATATGATCAACATCCGCAAGACCGCGCGCACCCAAAACCTGCCCTCCGAGGCCTCATTCCGCTTCGTGCGCGGGGTGCACCCGGCCATGGCGGAACGCGGCGTGAGGCGCGGACTGGACTTGATGAGCGCATGGGCCGGCGGCGACGTGACCCCCGCTCTGCTGGACGCCTACCCGCTCCCCCCTGAAACGACCACAGTGGAAGTCACCCCCCAGGACGTCAAACGCTGGCTGGGATTGAGTCTCTCAGCCGCAAAGATCGCTGAGATGCTGGCGCAGTTGGAATTCGAAGTCGAAGTGTCGGGCGAAGTTGTGAGTGCCACCCCTCCGGATCACCGCCTGGATATCAGTTCAGGTATCAGCGGCAAAGCCGACTTGGTGGAGGAGATCGCCCGCGTGTTCGGTTATGACAATATCCCCGAGACGCGCATCTCCGACGCGCTGCCTCCACAACTGGGAAATCCGCAGTTGCAGAAAGAAGAACGCACCCGCGACCTGCTGGTAGCCCTGGGCTTGCAGGAGATCATCAGTTACCGCTGGACGACACCCGAGCGCGAAGGGCGCCGGCTGCCTCCCGGTGTTGAGAAAGACGACAAACCCTATGTACGCATTGCCAACCCGCTGGCGTATGAAAAATCTTTCATGCGTCACAGCGTCCTGGCCAGCCTGCTGGACAACGCGGAGCGCAATTCCCGCCATCATGCGCAACTGGCGCTGTTCGAGATCGGTCCGGTCATCCTGGAATCCGAGGACGCCTCCGGCCTGCCGGACGAGCTCAAACGCCTGGGGATCGTCCTGTCCGGTCAGCGCAGCATCAAGGGCTGGCAGCCGGCGGACGTGAGCGCGCTGGATTTCTTCGACCTGAAAGGCATCCTGGAGGAACTGCTGGGCGGTCTGCGCCTGGCTGAGGTCACCTTCACCCCGGGTGAGCATCCCAGCTTCCATCCCGGTAAATGTGCGTTGATCAAATCCGGCGAGCATCAACTGGGGGTTATGGGAGAATTACACCCCAAGGTGCGTGAAGCGTACGATTGGGGAGATACCTTCAAATTCCCCGTCCTGGCGGCCGACCTGGACCTGGAGTTGCTGCTGAACCTGGCACCCGAACTGGCGAAGACCGCCGATGTGCCCGGCTTCCCGGCCGTGATCGAGGATCTGGCCTTAGTGGTGGATGAAAGCGTCCCTGCCCGCAACATGGAGACACTTATTCGTCAAACCGGCGGCAAATTGCTGGCAGACGTCACCCTGTTTGACCTCTTCCGTGGCGGAAACCTGGGGGAGGGCAGAAAAAGCATGGCCTATCGCCTGACCTACCAGGCTATGGACCGCACCCTCACCGACAACGAGGTGGCTGGCTTGCGCAACCGCATCATCAAGCGGTTGGAGATGGAATTAGGCGCAAAACTGCGCAGTTAGCTTCGAAGTTGAAACGGCATAAAACCAATTTATGCCGTTTCGACTTTTTTATGATTACTCAATAATTGCTCTCGCAATTCAGATAATCGTATACCCTTTTTTGTTTTCCAACTTGTCCATCCATTCACTGTTTCCCGATTGCTACCTGCTTTCTTAATACAAGCCAACGCTGCATAACTTGGTGAAGTGAAGACTGAACCCTCTAGATTAAGATCTCCGTTGTCAAGCACAACGCTCTCAAACTTATGTTTGGTTCCATTTATTGGTGTATATTCCAGATAAAGAACATCCCCCTGATGAAGAAAATCAGCATCCATTAAGTCGCGAAGATCAATCTCATATTGGTTAATCTTGCTTGAATTATCTCCAACCTTTTCTCTGGATTCAAAAGCAGGTTTAAATTCCTCAGGGAACTGATACAAAACCGATTTTGGATTCATCGTGTCGACGAATTTCTTAATTTCCCATAATCGAACATCATATCGAAGCGTTCGCGTATAGTCTTTAAGATCTTTATTTACTGAATCAATCGGGATTCCGATTATCGGATCTTTTTTAAGAATTTCACTAATGACTCTATGTATTTGGATTAATTGAATTCCCTCATTTAGAATTTTTTCTTGCAAAAGAGGGCTTTCATTAACAGCATTAAAGAAAAGACCAATCAACCTTTCTCTGGTTGAATCTTGCAGGGATGCAGTTAATTGTTTACTAATCTGTTTTGCAATATGCTGCCAAACATCATGGGCACTTAATTCCGCCTCTACTATGAACCATTGTTTACTAGAAAAATCAATAACAAATCCATCGGGGATGGTATCAACTTTTTCACCAGTTGATATCTTACTCTTTGGTACTAATACTAAAGACGGCCCAAATAAGAACTCTGCATTTTCATTTACTACATCTTCGATTTCTTTTTCATTGTCGAACTGAGTCTGGATGAACAGCCTATCACCAATACGGACCATATTCACTCCCTGTTTTGGTTTACTTTAAAGCTCTCAGTTCTTCTTCCTGTTTCTTACGGTGCGTGCCGTCGCACAGCGGCTTGCTGCAGGATTCGCCGCAGTTGCACAGGGTCACGCGGTTGCGCGTCTCAAAGGGTTGCTTGTCAGAGCGTTCCACCTCAATACTCCCGGTCACCCACAGCGATCCGCGGACCGCACCTTCCGAGGTGATCTCGGTAGTCACCGCCACCTGCTCCGGCAGGTCGGCTTCGATATCCTCGCCGCCTTTTGTGAGTGCATACGTATAGGTTCCGGATGGACAACGGTCGATCATGGCCATGATCTCCGCCCGTACAGCCGGCTCCTCTGTTTTGGGTACCATCTTGCGGATGGTTGTATTCCGGTTCCCGCAGAAGCCCGAGTTCATGCACAGGGAATGATCGCTTTTCACTACGATACCTGTCCCGCGCTCATCCACTCGTGAGCGTTCAGCGAAGGTATTGGTGTCGGCGGTTTCCGTGCCATCGAAACCGATCTTCTTGTGCGTCCCATCGCAATAGGGCTTGTCGCTGGAATGACCGCACCTGCATAAGTAATAAGGTCCCTCCGCTTTTAGTTCCCCGTCCTTTTGCCAATTGAGCGGCTCGCCATACTCGGAGACAATTTGCGTCTTGTGCACCAGGGGGATCTGCCCTTCCACCATGTAAGGTCCGTTGGGTCGAATTGTGATCTTGCCTTTTTTGCTCTTGGTTGTCATAAATGCTCCTCAGTTATTCCTGGTAATTCCCCAGGCAGGTGATAATTCGGTCAATATCCATCTCAGTGAACTTCTCATAAGCCGCGGAAGCGCCCAGATTCTCGTCCAACTGCTCCAGGCGGGTGGCCCCGGTGATGACAGTGGAAACTTCTTTACGGCGCAGGATCCAGGCGATGGCCAGTTGCGCGGGTGTGATATCCAGGTCAGTGGCCACCTCGGTCAATTGCCTGACGATATTAATGCGCTCGGGGGTGATGCGGTCACGGATCCAGCTGTAATCATCCAGTGCCGCCCGGCTTCCGCTTGGCACTCCTTCATTATATTTTCCTGACAATATGCCAAAGTACAGGGGGCTAAACGTGGTCAGACCAATACCCAGGTCACGGCAGACCGGCATGAGGGTATCCTCCACACGCTTACGGTGAAACAGGTTGTACTGCGGTTGGTCCATACTGGGCGGAATTAATCCAAACTCGCGCGCCACGCCGTAAGCCTGCATGACTTGCGCGGCTTCCCACTCCGACGTGCCCCAGTAGAGCACCTTGCCCTGCTGCACGAGGTCGGTCATGGTGCGAACCACCTCTTCCACCGGCGTATCCGGGTCATAGCGGTGGCAGAAATACAGATCAACGTAATCGGTTCCCAGGCGCTTCAGGCTGGCATGGATGGACTCAGTAATGTGCTTGCGCGAAAGCCCGCGCCCGTTCGGTCCCTTGAACGTGGGCCAGAAGACCTTGCTGGAGATCACCAACTCCTCGCGCGGCATGTCAGCGATGGCCTTCCCCATCACCACCTCCGCCTGCCCGTTGGCATACATGTCCGCATTGTCGAAGAAGTTGACCCCCTGGCTGAACGCCTCCTTGATCAGGCTGATGGCGGTGGTTTCATCAATTTGATTGCCAAAGGTGACCCACGAACCCAGCGAAATCTCGCTGACCTTCAAACCGGAATGACCTAAACGACGGTAGTGCATGTGGACCTCCTAAGAACAGTGACTAGTGATTATTCCAAAGTAACCAGTAATTAGTAATCAGGTTATTAGACAAAATCGCTATCTGGTGTAACTGGCTGATTGATATCATACGACGCGCCAGGCTCATTAATTCCTCGCTTTGATCTCTTTAGATAGATAACATACCCATCAATCAATTTACGTATCTCTTGAAGATCCTGAAAAAGTTCAGAAAAATCCGAGTCTGATAAATATCTCATGCCCTTAGCATAAACCAGATGATTATAAGTCTCTTCCAATGACCCTCGTGCTATAT
>DAONEZ010000037.1:0-10392 GCA_035403345.1 Anaerolineaceae bacterium | reverse complement strand
GGGTTTTAGATTCGAATAATCGTCATAACGGCGGGGAAAGTAATAGAACAAGTCCTGGATCTTCTTGACGCCCAAATCAGCAAAGACCTGGCTTTTTGATGGACCAATGCCGCGAATCACCGAAACTGGTGCATCTAAACCAAATCGGGTTTCCGGTTCCACAGGTTTTGAGTAATACGGTTTGGGTGGCTCTTTCCGGGTAGTTTGTTGCACCGCTACAGATGGAGTACTCACGGCTGGTACGCTTATTGGTGTTTCGTTTTGTTGGGAATTTGTGGAGATAGGTTCAACTCGATTGGCGTTCAGACTTCGCAGCGCTGCCAGCACATTCTTTGTGGAACGTTCGCGCTCCTCGAGGTCCATGCCGGCGTAGTTATTGCAGTGCTTGTGGATCAGGTCGATGATGGCGGCAGGGATATTCTCAGTGCGGGCTTCACCGATCCAATTGGGAAAGTACTTATCCAACCCGCCAATAATTGCCCGGTTGGTGTACTTACCCTGGATCTCAACATTCAGAATTTTCAGTATCTTTTCGAGTGATTTTTGCATGTGTCTATTTTACAGCAAAGCTGAATGCAAAAGAAAAACTCGCGGAAACTAATAACTTAATTGGGTCTTTTCCGTAACAACAATCCCCATGCAACGTGGTCCAAATAAGGCTGCCATGAAAGGGTTGACCATGTGTTCTGAATATGTGGCTTTCGGAAAGGCTTCTTCTATCTTCTGTCGCACCAGGTTCGACTCGATGCAAGCCGGTGGAGCAGGTTGCAGGAACGCTACGCTTTGTAGATCGTCAAATTCATCAATGAACTCTATAAAAAAGTCAATCAAGCTGTGAACATTTTTCACTTTTTCAACAGGATTCAATTTTCCGTCCTCAAGTGAAAAGATTGGCAGCATCGACAACATTTCCCCAACCACTGATTGACCCGCGTCAATAAAACCGGACTTATTTAAGTAGGAAAAATTAGGCGTGCACAAGAGCATATATACATGCGGGACGGTTTTTCTGAGCGCTTCATCAATGGCGGTTGCTGGAAGTTGTTTTTTGACCATTTCAGCCGCAAGTTGGACAATCTGACCTTCACCAATTCCGATACTTTCGGAATCGATCAAATGAATGTTGGTTTTCCCGCGCAGTCCGGCACATATCGTTTCGATCTCGTTGAACCCGGGGTGCAGGAACCTGGATACTGTGATGATGAATAGGTCATTGCAAGAGTGATAAGCTGAGGTAATCAGTTCTGAGATTTCACCAGTGTTGGGAGGTAAAAAGGAAGGAGGACCATTCTTCGTGACCCAGGCAGGCAAGTTGACAATTTTCATTTTTTGCAGGTCATCGTGACCATCATTCGCCAGGTTGATGTGGTGATTGATCAAGGATATTTCAAGATTGTCAAAACAGCCCGGTTTGGAAAACTGGGCTGCGTTATCGGTGATGATCTTGATAGACCCCATTTTTACTCGATGGAAATGATCAGGAAATAATGCGGTTGTCCACCATAATGGATCTCAATTTCGTGGTTCGGATATGTCTCCTGGATCTTTTCGGCTACCTGGTTCACTTCCGGCTCTTCAATATTGGAGCCGTAGAATAAGGTGATCCGTTCGGTGTTTTCCATATCCGCCTTGGTGAACAGGTCCAGGCATGTATCTTGGACATTCTCGCCCGCAACCACCAACTTTCCGTTCAACAATCCGATCGTTTTTCCTTTTTCGACATTTACACCATTGAGATCGACTGTGCGTGTGGCCAGGGTGATTTCACCGCAACTGGCTTCCTCGAGCGACTCGTTCATGTCGTCCACGATCTGGTTAAAATCCCCATCCGGACTCCAGCGCAGGATGGCAGAGATTCCCTGGGAGACATTCCTGGTCGGGATGACCTCAACATTCTTAACGCTAAGCGCCTTGGCGGAATTGGCAGCCAGGATGACATTTTTGTTATTGGGCAGGATGATCACTTTGTCTGTGGGAAGGTCCTCGAAAGCCTTGAGGATCTCCTGGATGGAGGGGTTCATGGTTTGCCCGCCGGTGACAATGGCAGCAGCGCCCTGGCTGGCGAAGATGCGGGAAAGTCCGATGCCCGGTGAAACCACCACAACAGCAATGGTGCCTGCGGTGAACTCATGGAAGACCAGTTCTTCCTTTTTCGCCTTGATCCTGGCCATTTGCTCGACCAGGTCCTCTTTATATACCTTTGAAATGGTACCTAGTTTCTTGACCAGGGCTTCAGGCTCATCCTGTTTTTCAGTCTGCACGTGGATATGCATCCGGTATAATCCGTCGCCTTCGCCAACCTGTACCGAGGTGCCAATTTTCTCCAGGTCGCAATAAAATGCTTCGAGGTCCAGTTTATCAGCAGGGGCAAAATCGATCACGACCTCAACGTCCTGACCGTCCTCGACGCTTTCCATGGTTTCGTCGAATTTGATGGTTGAGAGATCCTGGACAACCTGAACTTCATCAAGAGGTAAATTCTTGAGGGAGCGCAGCATACCTTCGAACAGGAAGAATAGACCTTTACCGCCGGAATCGACAACGCCGGCAGTTTTGAGGATGGGGAGGAGTTCCGGGGTGAACTTAACGGATTCATCCGCGGCTTTAACAGCGTCCTCGAGCATTTCAACCAGGTCAGTCGTCCGCTTGGCTGAATTCTCCAAAGCGATGGAGACATCTTTGATCACTGTTAGAATTGTTCCCTCGACGGGACGAACGACACCTTTATATGCAGTGTTGCGAGCCTCGGAAATAGCAGTGGCGAAAAGGCGGGTATCCATCTCGGGCAAATTATCAAGTGCCCTGGATAAGCCGCGGAAGATTTGTGAAAGGATCACGCCGGAATTGCCGCGTGCGCCCATGAGAGCGCCCTGGGCAAAGTCATGGGTGATCTTGCCGATATTGGTATCTTCAGAGCCTTGAATGTCATTGTAGGCTGACTGCATGGTTAGCAGCATGTTGGTGCCGGTATCACCATCGGGAACAGGAAAAACGTTTAGAGAGTTAACCAACTGGTGATTTGCTTTCAGCCAACGTAAGGCTGCGTGCAAAAGCACCTTTAATTCCTGCCCGTTGATCGAGCTGAGTGTATTCGTTTGACCAGACAATGAGTGCTCCAACTTTAATTGATTGATGTCGATTTTTTCAACGGTCATGAAGATTTAATCCGTGTTGCTGATTCGTAAACCTCGGACGTGAACGTTCACATGACCGACCGATAAATTGGTGGCTTTTTCGATCTGATATTTTACCAATTCAGCCACATTATCGGCGACCATTTTAATCCTGGTTCCATATTCGATTATTAGGTAAAGATCGATATTCACAGATGAATCAAACAAATTAATATCAACACCCAGCATTGGGTCTTTGACGATTTTATTTGTAAAACCCTCTGCCAGGTTCTTGGCCGCCAGGCCGATAACACCATAGGATGAGAGCGCAGAATGGCTGGCAATCGATGCGATAGCTCGATGTGTGATATGAATGCTTCCGGAAGTCTGTTTCGCTGTCATATTTATTGTCCTTGGTTTATAACCTGAAATCTTGAAAAAAGTTACGCCTTGTGATAAAATTTGCTTTCGTGTTCAGGAACCACTGAACCTTATTTTACCTAAAAAAGCTGGATATGTCAGGAAAGGAAATTCAAATGGCAAAGTGCGAATCTTGTGGAAAGACCACCACTTTCGGTCACAACCGAAGTTTTTCATTGAGGGCAACCAACAGACAGTTCAAACCGAACTTGCAGAAGGTGACCGTCATTGAAGACGGAAAGAAAGTTCAGAAAGTCCTTTGTGCCAAGTGCATCCGCACGATGGTAAAAAGCAACTAATCAATTTCTCTTTCCAGTAAATACAGCCGCAAGGCTGTATTTTATTTTAATTGCGACCTGAGTTGTCGCACACTTTCCCTGATCGAGTAACCGCTCTTAAAAATGGCACTGGCGCTCACAAAAGTATCCGCACCAGCATCCTTTACCAATGAGATTGTTCGTGGTCCAATCCCGCCATCCACCTCCAGGCGAATCGGTGAATTTTGCTGGTGAATTATCTCAGCCACTTGTCCAATCTTGGAGACCACTTCCGGCATGAAGGATTGCCCGGAATAACCGGGATGAACGGTCATGACCAGCACCATGTTGGCGTATGGTAATAACGGGATCAGTACATCCGCAGGAGTAGCCGGATTCAAGGCGATGCCAGCTTTTACACCCAGGCTACTGATCATCTGCAGGTCACGGATCACATTTGGATTGTTCTCAGGGTGGATGGTGATCGTGTCAGCGCCGGCACGGGCAAAGGCATCGATCAACGTATCAGGACGTTCCACCATGAGATGACAATCGAGGGGAAGCTGAGTAAAGGAATGGATTGTCTCTACGATAAATGGTCCCATGGTCAGGTTGGGGACAAAATGCCCATCCATTACATCCACATGGATCCAATCCACTCCTGCCTTTTCACATTCCTCAATATCGCTTTGCAGGCAGGCGAAGTTTGCTGACAAGATCGATGCCGAAAGGATAGATTGCATTAGTTCACCTGAAGAGAGTGCCAAACTTTAATATAATGAATAACCACAGCGGAATGAGACCGCCAACTGCCACCAGTGTTAACAATTCCAATCCGATTAATTTCCAGTCGGTAGGTTGCTTGATGCCTTGGTCGTGATAATCTTCCTGTGTGATGGCCGGTGGCAGGACTGCAGGAGGGGGAGTGACCGGTCGGATTACGGGGAAGGTCTTGGTTGATGGTAACACGCCAGGGTGGGTGGAAAGTTCGCTCAACACATGCCCCAATTGGTCAGCAGTGCGATAGCGGGAATTGGGGTTCTTTGACAGCGTCTTACGAATGATCTTGTCCAATTCAACGGGAATTTCTGGATTGATCTCAATTGGAGGGTGCGGTAATTCAGATTGGTGCATCCTCGTGAGTTCTTCAATCGAATCGGCGTTGAACGGAAACTTTCCTGTGAACAATTCATACAAAACTACACCCAGGGAATACACGTCCGAGGCAGGGGTGGGCGGTTCGCCCAGTGCCTGTTCAGGTGAGAAATATAAAGGTGATCCCCAAACCAAGCCCGGCCGTTCTTGTTGTGATAATGTGGACAACGCGCGTGCGATGCCAAAATCAGTGATCTTCAGGATGTCATCCCTGGAGATAAGCATGTTGTGCGGCTTCACGTCACAATGGACGATCCCGGCTCTGTGCGCATAGCCTAGACCGGAACATGCCTGGATCATCAATGGCAGCCCTTCCAAAGGGGAGAGATGACCTTTATCCAGCAACCGGGATTTCAAGTCAGTGCCGGCGATGTACTCCATGACGATATACACGCCGGAAGGATCAACACCGTAATCATGCACCGTAACGATATTGGGATGTGAAAGGTTTGCGGCAGACCTGGCTTCCTGCTTGAATCGTTCGCGAAATTCAATTTTTTCAGCGAAATCCTGTTTCATCAATTTAATAGCAACAGGACGTTCCAGGAGCTGGTCATACCCTTGATAAACCAATGCCATTCCGCCTTTACCAACCTGGTGAATCAGGCGGTAGCGGTTGCCCAATACAGGTGAAGATTGGGGATCTGTGGTCATGAAAAAGATTATAACATGCGGAAAAATTGGGCCTATCGTATATAATTCAAGACATGTCATCCATCATCTCGTACATAAAAAAGAAACCATTGCATTTGCTGCTAATAGCCATACCTATGGCAGTTGTGGCTGAACTGGCAGGTTGGAACGCTTTGCTCGTGTTTTGTCTCTCCGCAGCAGGCGTTATTCCGCTGGCTGGATTGATTGGCGACGCAACCGAACATTTGGCTGCGCACACAGGTCCGAAAATCGGCGGACTGATCAATGCCACTCTTGGAAATGCCGCGGAATTGATCATTACGTTATTGGCAATTAACAAGGGTCTACTGGAACTGGTCAAAGCATCCATCACTGGATCGATCATTGGTAACCTGTTGTTTGTGCTCGGACTGTCGATCCTGGCGGGCGGGGTAAAGAATGGCATCCAAAAATTTGACCGTCGGCATACCACCAACAGCAACATTTTGCTAACCATCGCCATATTTGGACTGGTGACTCCTTCATTGTTCAGCCATTCCACGGCTTCCGGGATCAGCCAAAAGGTCGAAGCCTTGAGCCTGAGTGTTGCGGCTGTTATGATCTTTCTCTATATTGTGGGCATCTATTATTCGCTGAAATCTAAAAGCGGTGCCTTAACCCCACATGTGGTTGAGGAGACTGAACATGCGGCCTGGAGTGTAAAGAAATCGGTCATCGTCCTGGCGTTGGCAACCCTCGGTATCGTGGTTATGAGCGAAATCCTGGTAGGCAGCGTGGAAGAGGTAGTGGCCAGCTCCGGGATTTCAGAATTCTTCCTGGGGATCATCCTTGTTCCGATAATCGGCAATATTGCCGAGCACCTGGTGGCGATCACTACTGCAGTTAAGAATAAGATGGAATTGAGCATGGAGATCGCAGTATCCTCCAGTTTGCAAATTGCGCTATTCGTCGCTCCGGTGCTGGTGTTCGTCAGCCTGCTGATGGGGAACCCGTTGACACTGGTATTTAATTCGTTTGAGTTGGCGGCGCTTGGCGCAGCGGTTCTTACCAGCTATTTTGTGTCGGCTGATGGTGAATCGAACTGGTTGGAAGGGATCGCTTTGCTGGCCGTCTACGTCATCTTCGCATTGGCATTTTTCATCTTCCCAGCCTGAAAATGAGTTCAAAGTCAAGAACCTTTCCAAAATGGATCTTCCTGGTCGCTGCAATCACTGCGCTCTTGACTTTGCTTTATATTTTCATCGCTTTGAACGGAAAAAATTATTCAAGCACACTGGAGAAAACCCCGCGTGCCAACCTGACAGTTGTAGCCGCGATCTCCATCCCGACGCTTGACAATTCACTGTTAACTATCACCCCCACGCCTACAGTAGATTCCAGCCAGACGGTTAATGGAATTGCTGCCAGGAAGTTCGTCAAGATCCAGGGGACTTCCGGCGTGGGGCTGCGCATTCGAAGTGCTCCAGGCCTAACATCCGAGACAAATTTCATCGCGAATGAGTCGGAGGTGTTCATCGTCATAGGCGGTCCGCGAAACGCAGACGACCTGGTGTGGTGGCAACTTACCACGCCGTACGATGAAAACCGCCAGGGGTGGGCAGCCGCCGACTACCTGGTGCCCATCGACGATCTTTAATCTCACTTAGAAATCAAAATAGTTCTCAATTTCGAACGGATGCGGCCGGCCGCGCAGCTCGCTCAGTTCCTTTTCCTTGGCCAGAACCCAGTCGTTGATCAAATCGTCTTCAAATATACCTGCAGAAGTCAGGTACTCATAATCCTGTTGGAGGGCGTGTAAAGCTTCTTCCAGGGAGGTGGGAAGGCTTTTGATGGATTTGCGTCTTTCCGGTGACCATGCAAAGATATTTTCATCGATCGGTCCGAAGCCTTCAACAGTTGGATCGATCTTCTTCTGAATCCCGTCAATTCCAGCCAGCAACATGGCAGCGATTGCCAGGTACGGGTTACAGGTGGCATCCGGCGGACGAAATTCGAAGCGCACCATCTCGGGTTTGGTGGCGTATTTTGGAATACGGATGGCAGCACTGCGATTCCCTGTGGAGAAGAAACTGTTCACCGGTGCTTCATACCCCGGGACAAGCCGGCGGTAGGAATTGCTGGTTGGATTGGTGAAAGCCATGACTGATGGAGCGTGTTTAAGAAGCCCGCCAATGTAGTATAGAGCTGTTTTACTCAGTAAATTGGGTGATGATGGGTTGTAAAAGAGATTAGTAGTCTTCGAGAAGAGTTGTTGGTGGAAGTGCATTCCGCTTCCGGCTTCACCATAAAGAGGTTTCGGCAGGAAGGTGGCGGTTTGGCCTGCTTGGGCGCAGGTCATTTTTACGAAATACTTGATAAGCATGGATGCGTCCGCTGCTTGCGGGAGACCCAGCATCGGAGTTTCAATCTCGCATTGACCGGGCCCGCCAACCTCATGATGGTGATATTTAACCGGTACGCCGGCTTGTTCTAGGGCTAAAACGATTTGAGTCCGCAGGTTGAAGTGTTTATCACGTGGAGGGATGGCATGGTAACCGCCGTGCTTGGGGATGAAGTCGCCGCTGGAATAAGCAGCACTATTCCAAAAGGCTTCTTCGGACTCAAAATGGTAATTCACATGATTGATCGTGTTATTGAAGCTGGCTGAGCTGAAAATATAGAACTCAAATTCCGGTCCCCAACTACTGTTGCCTGCAATGCCCGACTCAACCAGGAATCGCTCTGCATTTTTAGCAATCTGGCGTGGATCTCGACGAAAGATGGATTTTGTGTCAGCCTCAACGGTATTACACAGAAAGCTCAGGGTTGGTACGTCAGTAAACGGATCAAGGAAACCAGTCGAAAGTTCCGGGATCAGGGCCATGTCACCTGATTTCACTGATTTCAGACCGACCGATGACCCGTCAAAACCGACACCGTCGGTCATGAGATCTGGCGTAAAAGCGCTTGCCGGGACCGTCACGTGATGCCATCGTCCCCACAGGTCAGTGAATTTAAGGTCAACCATTTTTACTTGATTGTCTGCGATGTATTTTTGTGTTGAGACAAAATCAGCAAACATGAACACTCCTTGAAGTCGGTCTAAAATTGAGATTACCACTTTCATTATATCCAATAACGAATAACCGGTTGGATCGGGCGAGTAGTGTAGAATTAACCTATTAGGTTGAAGTTATTAACAGGTTGGAGCCTGGCGCAATGAAGAAAAAATCGATCTTCACTATTTTTGAGATTAGAAAATCAAAACTGGACGATAGGACTTTACCTGCCCAAGGGAGACCTCACAGGCAGGGTGAAACCGCAGGCTCTACCAGCCAATCCCAGTTCGTTGTGGCGAGTGGTCAATCGGTTGGGCGGCAACGCAGCCACAATGAGGATGCATTGTTCACATTATCCAGCGTTATCTCTGATCTGAATAGCAGCCGTCCTTTTTGTTTGAATATTGTAGCGGACGGCATGGGCGGCCATAAAAATGGAGAAGTGGCGTCTGGAGTATGTGTACGGTCTGTCATCAAAGTGATCATGAACGAACTCTACTTCGCCTACAACGAACTTCAACCGGGAATCACAGATGAACTGATCCATGTTGTTCTCGAAAAAGCGGTCGTTGAGGCTCAAAAAGCAGTTACAGCCCATGCCCCGGGAGGAGGAACAACACTGGTTATTGCTCTGGCCTTGGGGGATGGTTTACACATCGCTCACGTTGGAGATAGCCGGGCTTATCTGCTGACCCCTACTGGAGAATTGACCCGCCTCACAAAAGATCATTCGCTGGTGCAGAGAATGGTAGATCTGCAGGAGATCACAGATGTTGAAGCTGCCAACCATCCGCAAAAGAATGTACTCCTGCGGGCGGTCGGGCAACCTGACCCATACCCGGTGGATATTTTCACAATGAAAATACCAGCGGGTGGTAAGGTGATGTTATGCAGTGACGGGCTGTGGGGGGTGGTCCCGGAACAGGTTATTCAAAAAACTTTATCCACTGCATCAGACCCGATTGTTATCGCCAATGAATTAGTGACCGCCGCCAATCTCGCTGGCGGACCAGACAACATCAGCGTAACGATCACAGTATTTCCAGGGTAAGTTTGGTCTGACCGATTAGTACGAACGAAGATTTGTTATACTTAATCAAATTACTTGCTGGCCAGATAGGAATATACATGGCTGAAGACCAATTGAAGAACAAATTGATCCTGGTTGTTGATGATGAAGTGCGCATGACCCACTTCATTCGCTTGAACCTGGAGCAGGACGGATTCCAGGTGCTTGAAGCTCACCGCGGCATGGAAGCCATCCAGTCAATGCGTGAGAATATGCCTGACCTGATGATCCTGGACGTCATGATGCCGGATATGGATGGTTTTGAGGTGTTGCAGACCATCCGGGATGTCAGCCAGGTTCCGGTGATCATGCTGACTGCCAAGGGAGAAGAGGAAGACCGTGTGCATGGACTGGAATTAGGCGCGGACGACTATGTAACAAAGCCATTCAGCCCGCGCGAACTGGTCAGCCGCGTGCGGGCGGTACTGCGGCGCACGGAATCGGCGTCTCCTTCTGACGAAGGAGCGATCGAGGTTGATGAGCATTTACGGCTTGACTTCGCCCGGCGTGAGATCTGGCTGGACGACAAATTGGTGAAGTTGCGTCCCACCGAATACCGATTGCTCTATCACCTTGTGAAAAATGCCGGCTGGGTGTTGACCTATGACCAGATCCTAGCGAAAGTGTGGGGCTATGAATACCAGGACGAACCGCATTACGTGCGGTTATATGTGAACTACCTGCGGCAAAAACTGGAAAAAGACCCC
>DAONEZ010000036.1:0-10399 GCA_035403345.1 Anaerolineaceae bacterium | reverse complement strand
GGCAGGAAATCGCCTCCATAGGTCTGCTGGATGAAGCTGCGCGCTTCCTGCACTGCCACCTCGGCTACGTTGGTGGAATCGGTACGCATGTAGGTGATCAGGCCTGTCGGAGCACCCTCACCCACCTCGAGACCTTCGTAGAGTTGCTGCGCCAGCATCATGGTCTTGCGCGCGGTGTATCCCAAGCGGCGGGAAGTTTCCTGCTGCAGCGTGCTGGTAATGAACGGCGCGGAAGGTTTTCGCCTGCGCTCGCTTTTCTTGATCCTGGTAATGGTGAACGGCGATTCTTCGATCTCCACCAGGTATCCATTGACCGTTTCCTTGTCCTTCAGTTCCGGATCTTTGTCATCGATCTTGGCCAGCTTGGTGGTATAGGTGGTTTTCTTTCCCTGCGGGTGCAACTCGGCTTTGATCGACCAGTATTCAACCGGGTTAAAAGCTTCAATCTCCCGTTCGCGTTCCACGATCAAGCGCAGCGCAACGGATTGGACGCGTCCGGCTGACAGGCGGCTGCGCACCTTCTCCCAAAGCACTGGGCTGATGGAGTAGCCTACCAGACGGTCCAGAACGCGGCGCGCCTGTTGGGCATCCACCAGGTCCATGTTTATCTCACGCGGATGCGAGAAGGCATCATTGATCGCGCTTTCCGTGATCTCATGGAAGACCACCCGTTTTGACAACTTCGGTTCGATCTGGGCTGCCTCGAGCAAATGCCAGGCAATCGCCTCTCCCTCGCGGTCAGGGTCGGTTGCCAGGAAGATCTCTTCCGCCTCTTTGGCCAGGACTTTCAGTTCCTTGACCACCGGTCGTTTTTCATTGGGTACGCGGTACTTGGGATTGAAATCATTGTCCACGTCAACCGAAAGCTCGGAACGCAGCAGGTCACGCACATGACCCACCGATGCCCGCACCGTGTACCCCTTGCCGAGGAAGCGGCCCACAGTCTTGGCCTTGGCCGGTGATTCCACGATCACCAGTTTTCCCTTCCGTGGATGCGAATGTAAACGCGCAGGTCTTTCCATGCCGGCGTGCGCCGGAGTATCACCGATGCGGTACAACGTGGTGCCGCAAACCGGGCATTTCCCTTTGGTGACAGGTGTCCCCAGGGAGTTAAACCCGGCATTTGGTTCCAGTATTTCCCTTTTTTCCCTGCACTTTACACAATATGCTTCCATTATGGCCACTCCTACAAGAAAAGGGTGTAATGATTTTCCTTCAAGTACTTCACGATCTCTTTCACATGCTGGCTTTCTCCCCGCGGGCAGATCAGCACAGCATTGGGGGTATTTACAATGATCACATTCTTCATACCCATCGTTACCACCAGGGCTTTCGGATCGGTGGAAACGACCAGGCTATTGCTGGTGTCCAGACCAACGTGCTTGCCTTCGAGGATGATGTTACCATTCTCATCCGCTGGCATCACCTCGAAGAAGGAGTCCCAACTGCCTACGTCGTTCCAGCCCAGGTCGCGGGTTGGAATGACCGCAGCACAATTACATTTTTCCATAATACCATAATCAATTGTCTGAGGAATGATGGATGACCAGGTTTCCATGAACCTGGGATTGGAATGATCCTCGCCCAGCCAGGGGCGTATTTCCATCAATTTACCGTACAAGTCAGGCAGCAGCCGTTCATATTCCGCCAGGATGATATCCGCCCGGGTGATGAACATGCCCGAGTTCCAATTCATCAGGTTGTTCTCAAGGAAAGTTTTAGCTCTTGCCCCATCCGGTTTTTCCACAAAACGGCGCAATTGATACCCCGTAAGTCCCTGGTATTCTCCCAACACCTCACCACTTTCCACGTACCCATACCCGGTAGCGGCGTAGGTTGGTTTGATTCCAAGCGTTACCACGTACCCGTTCTTTGCCAGCGCATTCGCTGCCAGCAAAGCATTTTGAAAACCTTCCACATTTTCGATGAAATGATCCGCTGTAAGCACCGCCAGAACGGCCTGGGGATCACGTTTGAGTATGGCCGCAGCTGCCATGGCTACTACTGCTGCGGTTCCGCGTGGTGCAGGTTCAAGCAGGTAGTTTTCCACTGGCAAATGTGGGACCTGCTTCCATAATTCCTTGGCTTGAACCGAGGTGGTGACAACAAAGATCTTTTTTTGAGGGAAAATCCCTTTTAGTCGTTCAGTGCTGATCTGGAATAAAGAACGATTATCGAACAACTTGAGCATTTGTTTCGGCGTTGCCTGCCTGGAAACCGGCCACAACCTGGTTCCCCCACCTCCAGCCATGATCACCGCATAAAAATGGTCTGTCATATGTTTATCCCTTGTAGATTGCCCTGTTTTCCCGCATGGCGACATAATTCATCCCGCCCACCTGCGTGACCAATCCCTTCAACTCCATCAGTGTGAGTGTAGCCGAAAGCTCGCTGATTGACAATCCAGTCTGGCCGCATATCTCATCCACGTGCTGCGGCTCCTGGTTTAGCGCATCCAGTACCTTCTTTTCCACCGGGCTCATCGGATTTTGCCGGCGGGCAGTCTGTTTCTCGGGAATACGTTCGAGCTTAAGCACCTCAAGGATCTCCGTCATTTTCAGCAGCGGTCTTGCGCCCTGCTCGATCAGGCGGTTGGTGCCCTCGCTTTGCGGAGTGAGGATGCTGCCAGGGACAGCAAAGACCTCACGCCCCTGCTCCACGGCAAACTCAGCGGTAATGAGCGCGCCGCTCTTCTCGCCGGCCTCCACCACCACGGTTGCCAATGATAAGCCTGAGATGATCCGGTTGCGCGGTGGAAAGTTCACCCCGTCCGGTTGGGTTCCCAGCGGATAATCGCTCACGACTGCGCCTTGCTGCATGATATCGGCTGCCAGTTTGCGGTGTTCGGGCGGGTAGATCACATCCACACCACTGCCCAAAACTGCGATGGTCCGTCCGCCTGTGCGCAGGGCTTCCTGATGGGCGATGGCATCCACACCGCGCGCAAGGCCGCTGACCACGCTCACCCCGTTCTGCGCCAGGAACCTGGCGATCTCAGCCGTCACCTGGCGTCCATAAGGGGTTACCCTGCGGGTACCCACCACTGCTACAGCCCAGTCGTCCTCTACATTGATCGAACCGCGGATGAATAGTACCGGCGGGGATTGGTTGATCTCCTTCAATCGCCTGGGATAGTCCCCATCCTCCCAGGTGATCACCTTTACGTTTTGGGCTGCAATGCGTTGCATCACCTTGTCCAGGTCCACCTGGGTTTTCAAGCGCTGGAAGTTTTCCACCACCTTGGGCGGCAAGCCTGCGCTGGTTAGACCGGCGGCTGGAGAATTCCAGGCGGTCTCAAGAGAGCCAAAAAACTCGATGATCTGCTTCAGACGGGCAGCTCCCACCCCTTTGACCAGGTTAAATCCCACCCAATATGCCTTCGGGTCCAAAGCCGCTCCTAATTCCATTCCTGTGGACGGGCAGTGATGGTCCGCGTTTCAGGATCTATCGCGAGGATGACGGATTTAATGGCTGGCAACAGCACTTCCTCGCCTGGGCCTGCTTTAACCACGTATACATCGTTAGCCCCCGTAACCAGGATCTCTGCAACCGTTCCCAGCTCTTTCCCTGCTTCATCCTGCACCAGCATTCCCAGCACCTCATGCTGATAAAAGGTACCGGTGGGTAAATCCGGCAGGTTCTGAGCCTTTACATAGACGAGTTGATTGCGGAAGATGGCGGCTGCATCACAATCCATGTACCCTTCGAAGGCGACCAGCATTTGCCGGTCGATCGGGCGTAATGAAAGGATCGTGTGTGGTTGTTTCGCCTCTCCCACAAACACTGTCTGACCTTTTCTGATCCTTTCCGGGAAATCGGTTTCGATATCCATGAGGATCTCGCCATGTACGCCATGCGTCCGGCGCAACTTTCCGATTACTAAGAACACAGGCTCGCCCGCTTTGGGTGAGCCTGTTCCGTTGGTTTGTTCTGGAATTCCTGAGCGTCCGGGCATCATCTTGGTTCTGCGACATCCAGGTTCGCCTGCTTGCCCTCGCGGGCAGCCGCCACACGCAGCAGGACGCGCATGGCATTGGCCACACGTCCACCCTTGCCAATAACGCGCCCCATATCCTCGCGGGCTACGTGCAGTTCCAGGTTTTCCCGCCCACCGCCGTGATATTGGTTCACCACGACCTGGGACGGGTCATCGACCAGAGATAAAGCGATATATTCGATTAGTTCTTTCACGTTCGTATCCTTGTCACCAGCATGAATAACTCAGCTGTGCGCAGGATGATCCGTGCGAGGCATCATCAAGCGTCAGGCTTTGATCTTGGCTGCGCGTTCCTCGGTTGCCTTGTTGGCTTCTGCCAACAGAACATCCAGGGATTCGCCCTTCTTGAAGCGTTCGAAGCGGTCCAGCAACCCGATGATCTTGAACAAGCGGGTGACGGATTCACTGGGGACGGCACCATTCTTCATCCATTCATAGATGCGGTCTTCCTTGACTTCCATGGTGAAGGGTTCAGTGGTGGGATTGTAGTTCCCGACGATCTCCAGGAAGCGGCCATCGCGCGGGCTTTCTTTGTCCGCCACGATCACACGATAGCTGGGTTGGTGCCTGAGGCCAATTCTGCGTAAACGAATTCTTACCATTTGTTTCATCTCCTGTTACATAACTAAAATGATCAGATTTTTATGTGAGTCCAAAAATCTCGCATTGGCGAGGGGCGCTGAAGGAGGCGCTACCGCTGTTGCATTTTTGATCACTTGAACATACGGGAAAGACCCTTCCCGCCTGTTTTCTTTAACGACTTCATCAGGCGTTGAGCATCTCTGAACTGCTTCATCAGCCTGTTGACTTCCTGTACGTCCGTTCCTGCTCCCCGGGCGATGCGCCTGCGGCGGGAAGCATTCAGCAGGTCAGGGTTGCGCCTTTCCTGCAAGGTCATGGAATTGATGATTGCCTCGGTGCGTTTCAGGCTGCGCTCGGTTTCCTCAGGGGAAACAGACCGGGCTGCCTGCCCCATGCCACCGGGCAGCATATCCATGATCTGTGAGAATGAGCCCATCTTGCGGATCTGTTTTAGCTGATCAGAGAAATCCTCCAGCGTAAACTGACCTTTGAGCATGCGCTCAGTCTGATCTTTCTGCACCTTGGCATCAAAAGCTGCCTCGGCCTTTTCGATCAGCCCAATCATATCACCCATTCCCAAAATTCGGGAAGCCAATCTGGCGGGATCGTACACTTCGAGGGCATCCACGCCCTCGCCTGTACCCAGGAATTTGATGGGCACACCGGTGACGCTGCGTACGGAAATGGCAGCCCCGCCGCGGGCATCCCCATCGATCTTGGTGAACACTAGTCCGGTGATGTGCACTGTGTCACGGAAGCCTTCGGCGATGTGCACGGCTTCCTGCCCGATCATCGAGTCCACCACCAGCAGGGTTTCCACCAGCTTCACTTTGCGCGCAATGGACTGCAATTCATCCATGAGCGGCTGATCAAGCTGCGATCGCCCGGCCGTGTCAATGATCACCACGGAATAACCGCCCTTTTGGGCTTTGTCAAAGGCTTGCGCGGCCAGGGCGGGAGGCTTTAGGTTGGGGTCAGCCACCACCTCAACGCCGATCCTCTCGCCCAACGTCTGCAATTGCTTCACGGCAGCCGGACGGTAGGGATCAGCCGCCACCAGCAGCACGCGCTCGCCATCCGAGCGTAACCGTTTGGCGATCTTGGCTGCGGCGGTGGTCTTGCCGGAACCCTGCAGGCCCACCAGCATAATGGCGTAAGGTTTTACCCCGCTTAGATTCAGCCGGGCAGGTTCCCCCAGGGTATGGATCAATTCTTCGTGGACGATCTTGATGACCTGCTGGGCAGGGTTGAGCGCTTTCGAGACCTCCGCCCCGATGGCACGTTCGCGCAACCTGGCCAGAAAATCCTTGACCACGCCGTAATTCACATCGGCTTCCAGCAGCGCCAGGCGCACTTCGCGCAGCATGGCATCCACATCCGCAGCGGAGAGTTTTCCCTTGCGCCGTAATTGCTGGAATATGTCGTTCAGTCTTCCCGTCAGGTTTTCAAACAATGGTTAACACCCATTTAATTAATGAATAGCCGCATGTCACTCAACAGGCTGGATTTTATATTGGAAAAGACCATCAGTCAAGGAAAATGAACTTTTACGAACCTTCCTGTGATCTGCATCTAATCCAGCAGGATGGGGTTTTAATTTCGAAATTGTAATTATTGTTTATATTGCCAGGAGCCAATAATGTCAAAAGTAATGGTGGTTACAGATAGCACTTCCGATATCCCTGCAGAATTACTGAAAGGTCAGCCAATTGTGACCTTGCCCCTGCAGGTTATTTGGGGGCACGAATCCTTCCTTGATGGGATAGAGATCACCCCGCATGATTTTTACAAGCGTCTCGCGGTGGACAAGGTCATGCCCTCCACCTCCCAGGTGACCCCGGAAGCCTTCAAGTCGGTCTATTCCGATCTTTTATCAAAGGGATATGACATCCTGAGTATTCACATTGCGGGAAAACTTTCTGGAACGCTTGACTCAGCGCAACAGGCGAAGAAGGAATTCCCTGGCGCTAATATCGAGTTGGTGGATTCTCAAAGCGTGAGCATGGCATTGGGATTCCAGGTGCTCAGTGCTGCACGTATGGCTGGCATCAATGCCAGCATGAAAGAGTGTAAGTCGGTCGCACAACAAGCCGGAAAGAACGCAGGTGTTTATTTTGTTCTGCGCACCCTCGAATTCCTGCATCGCGGCGGCAGGATCGGCGGCGCGCAGGCATTCCTGGGCAACATGCTGAATCTCAAACCATTGCTCGAGATCCGGGGTGGCCAGGTTGAAGCTGTAGAGCGCGTGCGCACCATGAATAAGGCCATTGACCGCATGCTGGAACTGGTACAACTGCGGCTGCAGGATGAGGCCGGACCCATTCGCCTGTGTGCGGTGCATGCCAATGCGCATGCGGAAGCAGTGCATCTGCTGGAACGCGCGCAGGAACGCTTCCCCAAGTCGTTGATCTCTGATGCGGTCATCAGCACGGTCTCCCCTGTTTTGGGCACCCATTCCGGTCCCGGTGCGCTGGGATTGGCTTTTCTTCCAGGAATGTAACCTGATAATAATTTATAAGGCTCCCGCGTCCAACCGGACGCGGTTTTTTTTAGTATCCCGGTTCCTGCTTCTGGTAAAATTAAACTTGAAAGGATCCCCCAATGAGAAAAGAATCCGCCCTCGGCATCCAAATCCCCGTTACTTACCTGCCCAAACCCGGTATCGACCTGTCCAGGTGGGCGGTCATCGCCTGCGACCAGTACACCTCGCAACCCGAATATTGGAAGTCTGTGGCTGACCTGGTCGGCAGCGCTCCTTCTACTTATCATCTCATATTGCCTGAGGTGTACTTGAACTCACCTGAGGAATCCTCCCGCGTGCGCTCCACCCAGGAGGCCATGCGTACCTACCTTGCAGATGGCATCCTTGAACCGCATGAGGAGCTCATTTACGTGGAAAGGTCAGTCGATGGCAGGACCAGGCGCGGCATCATGTTAGCCTTGGATCTGGAAGCCTACGATTTTACCCCCGTATCCCAAAGCCTGATCCGGGCCACTGAAGGAACCATCCTCGACCGCCTTCCGCCGCGCATGCGCATCCGCGAAGGGGCTCCGCTGGAACTCCCGCACATCCTCGTACTCATCGACGATCCGCAGGACAGGGTGATCGGCAGCATCGAAGCCGCGAAAGAGACTCTGCCACTGGCTTACGATTTCGACTTGATGCAAGGCAGCGGTCACTTGACCGCTCGCTTTGTGGACAACCAGGCATTGGAAGACAAGGTTATCGACTCCCTGAAGGAACTCGCCTCCCGGCAGGTGTTCTATCCGAAGTACAACGTATCCACCGAAAAGGGTGTGCTCCTGTTCGCCGTGGGGGACGGCAATCATTCACTGGCCACAGCCAAGTCCATCTGGGAGAAGATCAAACCGCAGGTGGGTATGGACCATCCTGCGCGTTATGCCCTGGTGGAGATCGAGAACATCCATGACCGCGGCTTGGAGTTTGCCCCCATCCATCGGGTGCTCTTTAACGTGCAAAGCAATCCCCTGGATGCGCTGCGAACTGCCTTCCCAGGCAAGGTAACCCTGTCACCGACCGCCAATGCTGAGGATATGCAAGCGGCAGTCACAGGATACTCCGGAGCGGATCACGTATTTGGAATCATCACCCCGCAGGGATGCTACACCGCTTGTATCCAATCGCCATCTGCCAACCTGGCTGTTGGCAGCCTGCAGCCGGTACTCGATAGTTGTATGAAGGCCGGTTTCGCGGATTCAATCGACTATGTCCACGGGGATGATATTGTGGTTGACCTGGGCAGCCAGGCCGGCAACATTGGCTTCTTCCTGCCCGCCATGGCCAAAGGCGAACTCTTCCGCACAGTGATGCTGGATGGGGTGCTGCCACGTAAGACATTTTCCATGGGCGAGGCACACGAGAAACGCTTCTATATGGAAGCGCGCAAGATCACTGAGTAAAGGGCGTCTCTTGACGGATTTCGTTCCGCAAGTTCCTTCGGGGTCTGAGATTTTTATCTCCAGCTTGACTGCCAGGTTAAGTGAGGATGGCAAACGGGTGCGCATGGGGATTGATCTCTCAAATGTCGGTTCCCGCCCGACACTGGAACTGGCGGTTTTAGATGGCGACCGGAACGTAATCACCCATTCTGCCATCCTGGGCGTAATGACCCCGCACCTGGAATTCACCCTGCATCTTCCCTCCGCCCCCCCCTGTGACCTACAGGCTGGCGCAAGCCTCCTCGCTAAAGACGGCCAGGAACTTGATCGGAAAATTGTACCGGTTAAGCCATGAACTACATTCGGAAATTAGGTATTCAGGCATTGGTTTTCCTGTTATGCACTTTGGCTGGCATCACCAGTCTGGCTGGCTGTTCCCCTGTTCCGGAAACCGGGAACGTTTCACCCAGCCCCCTGGCGGTCACAAGCACACTTGCGCCAACGCCTTCTCCCAGTCCCAGTGCCACACTTCCCGCGCCTACACCATTGCCGGCAACCGCCACTCCAGTAATGGTTACCGCAGCCTGCTCCCCCCTCCAGGGAATTTCTTTGGATGAGCTCGACGCGATCACATCTTTCAAATTCAACAGCCCATCCGCTTATTCGGATGCCTTTCACCCGGCTGTTGACCTGGCGTTCTTCACGTACAAGGACATTCCCACCATGCGCGGGTTGCCGGTGCAAGCGTTGCTGCCGGGCAAAGTGGCACTGGTGATCAGCGACCGCTTTCCATACGGAAACATGATCCTGGTCGAAACCCCATTGGATATGGTTCAGATCCCCCTCCAGCAATCCCTGGCGCTCCCCACCCCCATCCCGCAGCGTGAGATGGACCTGTTCAGCACCTGTGACAGGGATCATCCCCTGATCAGTTGGTCAACGGATTCAAAATCACTTTATACGTTGTATGCACACCTGAAAGACAGCCCTGCCTTGAGCGTTGGCGAGATGGTGTCCTGCGGCCAGGTGATCGGGTCGGTAGGCATCAGCGGCAATTCCGTCGCAGACCACCTGCACCTTGAAGTACGCCTGGGACCCGCTGAAGCCAGGTTCACCACTTTTGCAGCCCTGCGCCCTGAAGCTTCCAGAGAGGAAAAATATTATTATTGTATCTGGAATGCATCGGGATATTTCCAGGCAATCGATCCATCGTTATTCTGGAAATGACCGATCCACAGTAATTACGAACACATTAGAAATCCGTGTATAATAGCCGTTTGCATCTATCAGGTCTTGACAGTATCAAGTTGCTGACTGACAATTAAGTTTCGAGTTGAATTTGGAGGAAGAAATGAAGAAAAATCGAATAATCGGATTCGTTGTAATCCTTTTAAGCCTGTCCATCCTGGCGGCCTGCGCGGCAAAACCCACCGAAGATCCCACGTTGAAGATCACCCAGATTGCCGCCACCGTGCAAGCGGAGTTAACCCAGAACGCGCTATTAACCCCGTCCTCAACACCCACCCCTGAACCCACTACTACTCCCACCATGGAACCCCCTACTCCCACTGTTGGAATCACGCTTACCACAGCAGCTCCCACTTTCACTCCGACGATTGCACCAGTAAATACGGGTGATAATTCAAAGTTCCTGGGTGATGTAAACTATCCGGACGGCACTGTTGTTGAACCAGGGCTGACCTTTACCAAAACCTGGAAGTTTCAAAATACAGGCAGCACTACCTGGACAAAGGATTATTCCATTATGTATCTGCAGGGTTCCCTGCAGGGTGCGGGCAACGCCCTGAGCTTCAAACTGGATAAGGAAGTCAAGCCCGGTGAAACCGTGGAGGTTAGCGCAACTTTCACCGCTCCCACGGTTGCCGGCAGATACACCAGCGTCTGGAAGATGTACACTGC
>DAONEZ010000035.1:6651-10403 GCA_035403345.1 Anaerolineaceae bacterium | reverse complement strand
CTATTAACATGGCTGCCGCCAGCGTTTCACGCAGGGGGGCTTTGGCTACCGCCTGACGATAGCCGCGTTTGTGCAGCAGGTCTCCAGACGAATCGATGCTGATCGTACAGAGATCGTTGACGATCCTGACCAGCACCTGTTGACCTTCCGCATCCTGCGTGCAAGCTTTAACCGGTTGGGTGCCCACACCAAAGTGGTCGTTGATCGCGCCCAGCACCCGTTCTGCGACCGCGTCGGAATGATAAAGCTTGGATTTCCGGCATGTGGCGCGGATGTTGACCTTTTGCCCCGGGCGAATATACCTGCCCCATTCCAGTTTGGCGGCTTTTTTCCGCAATTCGGAAAAGGCTGCGGCGTAGAACTCGCCCAGGCGAATCACAATACGGCTGGCTGTGCGCAAGTGCAGGTTGCAGCGCATCAGGTGGGTGTATGTGCCCTCAAAAAGGATTCCGCCGCTCTCCTCGTCTGTAGATTCAAGAGGCGCACCTGCAGGTTTCTCATCCCGGATGGGAAGCATTTTGAGCTGCCTGCTTTCAATTTCAAGTATGGATTCCAACCCTGGTGCGCAAGAGGTAAAAAACTTAAAGCGTTCGTTATCCATTATTCATCCTTTTCTTATTTGGCACCTTATGAGCAGGCGGATTTTGGGTCGGTTTAGGCTTCTTTTTCCACATTGCAGTCTCGCTGGCAGAAGCAAACTCCTTCTGCCGGGATTTCCGCTGCATGTCCTTTTCGACGAACAACGCTTCCCCGGTGAAAGGGTCGGTCTCAGTGTAATACATTACACTTGCATAGGTAGATGGGGTGGGGGTGAACACCTGGACCTGCTCGGGGTGTACCTTGAGGGTCTGCGCTGCAAACTCGCCCAACTTACGCATCTCCCGGTCAGTGCTGCCGGGGTATGCGGCGATCAGGTAATAGGTCAGGTACTGGTCCTTGCCGGCTTGCCTGGAAAGTGACATGAATTGATCGCGAAAGTCCAACATGGATTTGACCGGCGGTTTTCCCATCAAGCGCAGAACGGCAGGGTCAGTGTGCTCCGGAGCGATCTTGAGTTGACCGGAAGTGTGATGTTCGGCGATCTGGCGCAGATAGGCTGCCCCGTGCTGTTTATCCCTCAACACCATGTCGTAGCGGATGCCTGACCCCACAAAAACACGCTTGATGCCGGGGATCCTGGTGATCTCCTGCAGGAGCTCGGTTTGAGGGGAGTGGTCGATCTTGAGCACAGGGCAAATATCCGGGAAAAGACAGCGTTTATCAGCGCAGGCTCCGTTGATCAGCTTCTTGCGGCACTCGATGGCGTACATGTTGGCGGTTGGTCCGCTTAGATCGTGGATGATACCGCGAAAACGGGGGTGGCGGGTCATCTGCCTGGCTTCATCGAGGATGGAAGCTTTGCTGCGAGAAGCCACCGTGCGACCCTCGTGCACCGCGATGGCGCAAAAATTACATTCACCATAACAGCCTCTATGGGTGGGAATGGAAAATCGTATGGTCTCCAGTGCTTTTACCGGGCCGAGATGTTCATAATAGGGATGCTGCTCGCGTTCAAAATCCAATTGGTAGAAACTGTCCAATTCTACCTGTGAAGGTGAAACAGCCGGAGGATTTTGAATAAGGTAACGGTCGCCCTTTTTTTGAGCCAGTCCTTTGGCGGTAATGGGGTCGTTGTTCTGGTAGAAGGTTTGATACATGGAGATGAAGGCGGATTTATTCGTGATTACGTCTTCATAGGAGGGCAGTTCCAGGAAGCCAGGCGGGATTGACCTGGATAGATAACATAACCCGCGGATGTTTTCAGGGGATTTCCGATTTTTGAGCGCGTCCGCCAGTTCGAGGATGGACTGCTCAGCCATACCGTAAAGCAGGTAATCCGCCTTTGAGTCGAAAAGGATGGGGGCGCGCAGGCGATCGCTCCAGTAGTCATAATGGGTGATGCGGCGCAGGCTGGCTTCGATGCCTCCCAGGACGATGGGAACGGTAGATTTGAAGTATTTCTTGATAAGGTTCGTATAGACAATTACAGCTCGATCCGGTCGACGATTGTTGATTCCGCCCGGGGTGAAGTCATCCGCACGCCGTTTGCGCAACGTTGCGGTGTAGTTCGCCACCATCGAATCCACCGTGCCGCCGCTGATGCCCCAGAAAAGGGCAGGCTCGCCTAACCTGGTTATATCAGACGAGGAATTTACATCCGGTTGGGCGATGACCGCCACCCTGTAACCGGCTTTGATGAGAATCTTGCCCAGCAGGGCAATGCCAGAATAAGGGGTATCGATATAAGTGTCACCGGAAACCAGGATGATATCTGGTGTACTCCAACCAAGGGTGTGCAATTCTTCAAGGGTAGTGGGTATGAACATTGGGTCGATCGCAATTCTCGGAAATGAGTATACCATGCAAAAAAAAGTATCCGGTCATCTGTCTATGGCCGGATACGATTCAGGTGAACCGGATCTTATACCACGTATCTTTTTCCCAGGAAGAATTTTTTCCAATTACCGCCGCTTTTCTGTAAAGCGATGAACGTGTAGAGGCTGGCTGTAAAGAATCCCAGGGTCATCATGAGGATCACCCAGATGATAGAGGACAATACTGCGCGTTCCCGAAAAACGATCCAGGCTGAAAATAGCGTGAATCCAACATATAGGTCCACCAGTGAAACGATCCCCCATGGCATGCTAAGCAATACGCTGCCTTCACTGGCGAAATCACCAGTGAGAAAGGCATACGCGATGATCGCAGTCATGGCAAGTATGCCCAGGAACGAGATCACTTTTGCGATCTTCATGCACACCTCACTTCTTCGGTTTGCGCGGGAACCAGGGGATGAAAGCACTGGTGGAGCGCACATATTCTGCGTAACCGGGCTTGGTATTCGTCAATGTTTTTTCGAGCAGGGCCACCCCCGAGACGCGCACTAGCAGGAGCGTCATCAGGGCCGGACTGTAAACTGTCCACCAGCCGCCGGCCGCTGCCGCCAGCAGGTAGAAACCCCACCATTGAGCGGCGTCACCAAAGTAATTAGGGTGCCGTGAATATTTCCATACTCCGGTTGACAGAAGTTTCCCGCGGTTTTCGGGGTTGGCCTTAAACCGGGTCAATTGCCAATCGCCCACGGCTTCAAAGAAGAATCCGATCGCCCATAAGGTGATCCCCAGGAAGTCCACTAATGTGAGTCTGGTTGGGTTGCTCCAATACTGACCGGCAAGCAGGGGGATGGAGATCACCCACATCAGGAACCCCTGTAGGATGAAGACCTGGAACAGGCTGCGCAGCCACCATTTGCTGCCGTGTTCCTCACGCCACTTCTGGTAGCGGAAATCTTCCGGTTTTCCCCAATTTCTAATGAGGATATGCAGCGTCAGGCGCAATCCCCATAGGGTGGTCAGGAGCATCAGGATCAACTTACGTGCGGGAAATCCATCAGGAGTCAATAGAAAATACGTCCAGCCGCTGATTACAAAACCTGCGCCCCAGAAAATGTCCACGATACTGGAATTTTTTAGACGCAAACTGACCAGCCATAGTATGAGCATAAAACCCAGGATAACCATTCCCCCGATTAAGTAAGTGTTAAGAAGTGACATGTCTACCCTTTACTTTGCTGTTACAAATACAAAGCCGGCTGCTCCCGGACCGATGTGGGAACCGATCACCGGGGTTACATCGACGGAATAAGGCGATACGGTCTGTGGAAAGAGTTCGAGTGCTTCCCGGCGAAGTTCCTCGGCTTTTTCGGGTGCATT
>DAONEZ010000035.1:0-6641 GCA_035403345.1 Anaerolineaceae bacterium | reverse complement strand
GTGTGCACCAGGTGTAGCTGTTCGAGTGGACCAAGGGAACGGATGAGGTCCATCAAATGTTTGTAAGCTCCGCTTGTTGTGCGGGCAGCGTCCATACCCACCTTGCCGTGGAACATCTTCATCACCGGTTTGATTTGCAGCAGGCTGCCCAGGCTGGCTTTGATCATTGAGACGCGGCCGCTGCGCCGCAGGAACTTCAGAGTGTCCAGGGCGGCAAATATGCCAACCCGGTTGGATAGGTCCCTGATCCTGGTCAGAATTTCATCCAGCGGTCTGCCTGCCTGGGCCAGACGGGCGGCTTCTTCAACAACCACGCCTGTTGCCAGGGAGAGGTTGTTGGCGTCGAAGGTCTTGATGACCGCGTTCCCAACCGTTTCAGCGGCCAAGGAAGCTATATTATAAGCACCACTCAGCAAGGTTGAAACGTGGATGGAAATAACGGCCGACGCTCCCTGGGCGAGCAGCCTCTTGTAAACGTCAGAAAAGGCATTGATCGATGGAACGGAAGTGGTGGGAGGAACCTCATAATCCGGCAAGGTCTCGTAAAATTCCTTGCGCGTGATCTCAATGCCATCCATACAAGACTTCTCAGGAAAATTAATATACAATGGGATCACTGATATATCCAACGCTTCAGTAACCTCTTTTGGAAGATCACAGGTACTATCGGTTACGATTTTTATTGACATTTAACCTCTCGACGATGATGAATTAGCTTATCTAATTTTACATGATGTGTCTCGATACTATTGAAGATGTATAAGGATATTAAATATTCGAAGGTTGTTTAGAAATGATTATCCAATCATACATAGTTGAAATCACATTAACATTTTTAGGGCAGGCTGGATTTCTTATAAGAGGGAGTGATGTCCAGTTCCTGATCGATCCTTATCTCTCGAATGCTGTTGAGGAATCTGAACCGCTCTCCGGAGCCTTGTTCCACAGGCAATTTCCGCCTCCAATACTCGCGGGGCAGCTCCTGAACATTGATTATATATTCATCACGCATGCGCACGGGGACCATTGTGACCCCCAGACGCTGCACCCGATCTTGAAAAACAACCCCGGGTGTAAATTGATTGGTTCGCCATCTGTTGTAAAAGTATTGCTTGAGGCAGGATTCTCCCAATCTTCTATGGTGATTTGTAAGCCGGATGTCACCAACGAACTTCACGGGATCGGGTATCGAGGAATCCCAGCGGCGCATTACCAGGTTGAGATGGATGAGGAGGGTAACGCCAGATATCTTTCATTCCTTATCCAATGTGGTGATTTCACCATCTACCACGCCGGAGACACCATTTTGTATCCGGGATACATCGACCGGATTAAGGCATGGCCGGAAAATATTGATATCGGATGCATTCCCGTCAACGGCAGGGACCGCGAGCGTGAGGAATTTGGGATCATTGGAAACTTACGTCCGCAAGAAGCACTTGAATTAGCTGAAACGCTGGGTGTGAAATTGATGGTCCCCATGCACAATGACCTGTTTGCCGGGAATCAAATTCCTCCAGGGGAACTGAATTCACTCTATCACCAGCACTTTTTCGGTTTGAATGTTAAATGGATGGCCCCCGGTGAGAAGCTGATCCTGCGGAAATAAAAAACGCAGCCTTGCGGCTGCGCCTGACACTATTTGCAATTTCCACAACAACAATCTTCGTCATCTTCATGTTCGTGACCATGAATATGATCGTGTTCCAATTCATCAGCGGTGGCTTCGCGAATGCCCACGATCTTCACCTTGAAGTTCAGGTCTTTTCCGGCCAGGGGATGATTGAAGTTAAGAGTCACGGAGTCCAGGGTGACTTCCTCAATGAACGCAGATTGTTCTTCACCGTTTTCATCTTCGATACCGATCTCGATGCCGACTTCCAGGGGGATCTCCTCAGGGAATTCGGACTTGGGGATCTCAACGAAATTCTCCGGGTCAAAGGGGCCGTAAGCATCTTCTGCTTTTACAAATACTTCCTTCGATTCGCCCACGGTCATGCCCTCGATGGCGCTCTCAAGCCCGGGGATGATGTGTTCATGGCCCTGGATGAATTCCAACGGGTCATTTTCCTCGGAGGAGTCGATCATTTCGCCATCCACAGTCAGTTCGTAGTCCATGCTGACTACCAGGTCTTTGCGTACTTTGTCCAGCTCAGGGGAATTATTCAAGTTAACCTTCTCTCATTCATGTCAATTTTTGGACGGTGATTATACCACGCGGAACGGACAAAGCGGTTAAAGCGTGTACACCCGGATGGCAGCATCCCCGCTCACCGGGCATTTGAACTCACAGGTGCCGCAGCCGATGCAGGTCAGGCGGTTTACCACGGGCAGCTGCAGGGTGAACTTTTCGCCCTCGGGAGAAGTGAACTCACCAATTTCCAGGGTGATGGCTTTTTCGGGCAGTGGGCACATCTCTTCACACACGATGCAGGAGCGATGGTCGGACCAGGCGATGCAGCGGTTGTGATCGATGTACGCTTTTCCGATGGGCAGTTGTTTCTTTTCTTCCAATGGCAGCGCTGGAATGGCTCCCACCGGGCAGATCTGTCCACAGGCGTTGCAGGAATACTGGCAGAATCCATGCCGCGGGATCAGGATAGGCGTGGACACATTGGAGATTCCAGTTTCGACCATGTCGGGCTGCAGACCGTGGGTGGGGCAGACCTTCATGCACAAGCCGCAGCGGATGCAGGTTGCGGTAAACTTGTCTTCATCATCCACTCCCGGTGGACGTAAGCGGAAGTTCTGCGGGATGCGCTTGATCCATTCAACCGAGAGCAGGGCGACTGCTGTGATGCTTATGAGAGCAGAGCGCAGGATACTCCTACGGTTGGGATCGTATTCGCGTAATTTCGCCAGACTGAGTTTTGGCGTAAAAGTGACAGAATCCTTGCGGCAGCTTTCGAGGCAGTTCATACACATGGTGCACTCGGAGGGGTCGCTTTCAAACCCGCGGTCTGGGTCTATGGTTGAGGTTGGGCAATAGGTTTTACACAGCGCGCAACTGACACAACTTTCCTTCACCTGCCGTTTGAAGAGAGCTAACTTGGAGAAAAATCCCAGCAGCCCACCTAACGGACAAATATAACGGCACCAAAACCTTTCAGCAACCAGGTTAAGCAGGATGATGCCTGCCAGGAACACGCTGAAGACGATCGAGTACTGGAATACTACCGGTTCAGCCGGGAAAACTGCCGGACGGATCAAGGCGTCAAAGGCCAGGACAACGTCGCGTAAAGGAGCGATGGTGACTAGAAAGCGCTCGACTGCCGTGATCATTGAATCCAGCACCGGCAGGATACTGATGGTGAAGGAACGGGTAAAAATGGTCAGCGGATCAAGGAAAAGCAGTGTGAGGTTCGAAAAAATGGCAGCTACGAGGATGATGATGAGCAGCGCATATTTCAGGGTACGCAACTTTTCCGGAACGACCGATTTTCGATTCTTGAACTTGAAAACGTCCAGGATCGTTCCTAACGGGCAAAGCCAACCGCACCAGGCGCGACCGAAAGTAAGGCTGAGGACTACAAGCACCAGGGATAAGGTCATGCCAGCCAGGAAAGTACGGCTGCTGATCAAGCTGGCCAACATTGTCAAAGGGCTGAGGCGTTCGGGAATACTAAGGGTTGTATAAGGCAGGCTATTATTGCGGGTTAGGAAAAGGGTAACCAGGAATACCAGAAATGCAATTGCCTGGGTGACCTTACGGGCAATGATCCAACCATTTTGAGGTTTCTTTGTGCGTTTAGCGATTGCTTTAAACTCAGGCATCGATGGTAATCTCTTTTAAGTTCAAGTTCTCGTAGTCAATTCTCCCGAGGCCACGTTCAGCAGCTTCCACCAGGTAGGGCAGATGTTCAGGTTTCTTCCTGAATAGTTTGGTGGCATAGCTGTCTGCCGCGATGATATCAGTAGAGACGATCATCATATTCTGAACTTTAACATCATCCAGGTTGCCGCCGGCAGGTCCGTTGACCATGATCGTGCGGGTGGCGTCGATGATGGTGAGGTGAGGTTTCACAAGCAATCCAAGGTCAACCAGCTTGGTCTGGATCTCAGCGTGCATACGTTCCCGTTTTTGGATGGTTCCAAAAAGGTTTTTTAATCCAAGGGAAAGGGATGATAATCCGTGCTGCTTGGCGATGGGCAGGTTAATAAACAAATCGGTTGAGAAGAAATCCGGATAGGCGATCAGGCTCTTGAGCGTTTTTCCGCCGGGAATGTCATAGGTCTGGTACTTGAGAGGCAGCATGACCTCCATCACCCCGCCGTTGGCCTCCACCTGCTCCTGGATTCCGCTGCTGATATAGCAATCTTCCGCAGTGCCGCCGTAGGGACTGTCCATGACGCGCACCTTTTTCGCACCATTTTCCAGGCAGAGCTTGACCAGTGCACCCACCACCCAGGGATTGGTCGTCGCGCCGTACTCATAGGTGTAATAGGGGACAGAAATGTTGGGTTTGATAATGACATCCGCGCCGGGTTTCAGAAAGCGTTCAATACCGCCAAACGCTTTGAGGGATTGGTAGACGAGCTTTTCAGGGTCTTCACCATGAGCAACCACCAGGTCGGGGTAGCCACTGGATGCGGAAGTTCCGGTGGATGTGGCTTGAGGCTGAAAAGTGGTCGGGCTGGCAACCGGGCTTTGTGCATGAGAGCCTCCTCTGCCGGGTTGACAGGCAGTCAATAACGCCGGGGCTGAAACCGCTCCAATCCCAATCCCCATCAAACGAAGAAACTCTCTCCGGGAAATCTCTCTCACAATAATCTCCTATTTTCTACCGTTAATACAATTGTCTATTCATTCGAAAGTACGTTGCATTGCGTGATCTTACCAGCTGATTTGAGCAGGTCCTGTGCTAAAGTGAATGATTCGAAGCTCAAGTTCGTGGAGAAAGGGTCCGGAAGAACCTGGCTCCACTTAGTCGAATTAAAGAACGGTTTCGCTCCAGACTCGGAAAAATCACTGCAAAGTTCCTGAAAGTACTCCTGTCCATTATAAAGGACCAGGCGGTTTTCGTCAGGTGAGCGCGGTGGAGTGGTGGAGATGGTTTCGTCCTTGCCGGTCAGCCATTTTCGAAACAAACCTACAGCAGCATTGTCAACCAGAATGTACCCTGAAGTTGTGATATTGTACTGACCTTCAATTTCGTCAATAAACTTTACTTCGAGTGATCCCGCACGGGAACTTCCATATGAGTTCTCCAGGGCTTTCGATGTCTCCTCCGCGGAAGGATACAGTGGTACGAACATCAATTGGGGTGGAGAATTGAACATGATGAATACACCCCAAACGGAAATCAGTTGGGGGCGGTTATTCGTGAGATCGTCCACGTGAACGATCAGAAAATTCTGTTGGTTTCCAGGCAGGTCCAGGGTGAGGGGCGTACTCCCGGAGGACTTTGCATCCAGGTTCGATGCGGCTTTAAAACCAAAGTAAGCGAAAATAATGAAAAGCACTAACGCAATGAGGAGATAAACCTTTTTCATAAAAGTGGAGTCGAACCCTTAATAAAATTTTACCATCACTGAGTGATGGTAAAAGTCGAATTGGGAGCAGAATTACCACTTATGAAAGCAACACGGTGAATGAATAGGTCAGCATACCGGTGGCAAAACCCAAAAATGCAACCATGATCACCAAAGCCGCCTGCCGCCTGGTTTTCGGGTTGTTCAGGATGGTAAGCATTTTGGTAACGATCGTCTGCAGAAGCTTGGAGCGCGTAAGTAAAGGAATGGCAACTTTCCAGAAGGCTAATTCTATTTGAGCTGTTACCTTATTCAATGTCTGTTCCATTGTGCACATCCTATCGAGAGGTAGTCATTTTCAAGATTCGTCCGGTATCATCCGCAACAACCCGAACCGTGCGGGACATGCTTTTCCCATCTTCGGTCGTCACTTTTCCCTGGAACATCAACTGGTATTTATCAGCCGGCAGTTGTTTGACCGAGGGCGATGCCCCTTTTACTTCAGGGAACTGGCGGTAGACCGCATTACAGACTGCTGTTTTGCTGTTTGCGTTCATCAAATATCCTCTTAGTTAATCCTGCGGCGGAGAAAAGCTGGGATGTCCAACTCGTTGTTCGCGCCGATTAATTCCAGTTGCGGAAGTTCCTGGGGCTGAACGTGAGCGTAATCTGTAGCTGTCGCTTCAGACGGTGGCGTAACCGGTACACTTTCTCTTTGCGGGAGTACTTCTTTTCGCGTTTCCACGGAGGTGCCGCCAATACCAGTGAGGACGAGAATGACCTGCGTGCGATCCTGCATGCGATCATCACAGATCACACCAGGAATGATCTCTGCATTTCCATGGGTCTTTTCGTGCAAGGCGCTCAATGCTTCCACCACCTCGGTAAAAGAGAGGTCGTTCCCTCCGGTGAAATTGGCGATGATCCCGGTGGCATCCTCAAGGTTGATGGATTCCAACATGGGGTGGTGCAGGGCATGTTCAAGCGCGTCAGCGGCTTTATTTTCTCCTTGACCGTTCCCAATGGCCAGCAGGGACCCACCGCCATTTTTCATCAAGTTGCGCACGTGAGAAAAGTCTACGTTGATCATGCCTGATTGGGTGATCAACTCGGAAATACCCTGGATGCCCTGCCTGAGAACATCATCCGCCAGGCGGAAGGCCATTTCA
>DAONEZ010000034.1:0-10455 GCA_035403345.1 Anaerolineaceae bacterium | reverse complement strand
GTTGCTCAACCGCGCTGGCATGGACTCGATCTCCGCTGGCACGACTGTGGCTTACGCCGTGGAGTGTTACGAGAACGGTTTGATCACAGATGCAGACACCGGCGGACTCAAGTTGAAATGGGGTAACAGCGAGGATATTATCAGCCTGGTCAAAAAGATGATCGCGCGCGATGGGATTGGCGATTTCCTGGCGGACGGGGTGAAACGCGCGGTGGAGCATTTCGGCGAGCCCACGCGGAAGTACGCCATGCACGTGGGCGGCATGGAGCCCGGCATGCACGACCCAAAGGTGGACCCGCAATTGGGCATCCATTTTGTGGCTGATCCCACCCCCGGGCGGCACACCATTGGCACCACCTTGATGTACAGCATGATGGGACTGGAGGATATCTGCACCTGGGCGCCTGCTCCCAAGCTGCATCCCAAGAGCGAGGATATTGCTCCAACGATGGAGCATGGACTGGCCAGCATGGCCAACGCCTGTTACACGCAGATCACTGACGGCGCCGGCGGGTGCTATTTTGGCGAGATGCTGGGTGTGCACCTGTGGCGCCTGGTGGATTATCTCAACGTAGCCTCCGGGTGGACCTTGAGCGGCGACGAATATATGGAGATCGGCAAGCGCATCCAGACCATGCGGCAGTTGTTCAACGTGCGGCAGGGTCTGAAACCTGCGGACTGGCACCTGCCGGAGCGTATCGAAGGCAAGCCGCCTGCCACCGAGGGTGTGATCAAGGGCATCACCCTGCGCACGGACGAGAACGTGCGCTATCACTGGAAGGCTTTCGGCTGGGACGAGACCACCGGTGAGCCGTTGGCGGCAACGGTGAACGCGCTGGGGATCCCGGCGCTGCTGGCTGTGGCGGAGGTGTAAGATGGCAAAAGAGAATCCATCCTTCAATTATGAGAAGTGCATCGCCTGCCGTATCTGCGCGCAGGTTTGCCCGGTGAGCTGCCTGGAGATGAGCCTGACCACGGTGGATAAATGGCCGAATGCTTTTCCGCAGATGGTTGGCAATACCTGCATCGGCTGCGGGTTCTGCGCGCGCGATTGCCCCACGCTGGCCATTGCCATGGTGCCCACTGCAGTGCCGGTGCCATGATCCGCGTGAAGGTGTACGCGCCGCCCTGGTGCAGGCTGGATAAACTGGATGAGCGCGGCTGGCTGGAGCTGCCCGAGGGAGCGCTGATGGCGGACGTGCTCAAGGCCATCCGCCTGAGCCAGCCGCTGGCGCACCTGCTGCGCGGCAGCGTCAACGGCGTGGTCAGCCCGCCCTCCACCAGGCTGGAGAACGGCGATGTGATAGGGTTCTTTGCGCTGTTTTCGGGGGGATGAGGTCTGTCGCAAAGAAAAGCGGAACACGAAAAGCAAAAAAAGCAGGGCAAAAACCACGAAAATATTATAAGAGAACCATACATCATAAACCGGGTCTGACACAGACCCGGTTTCCAGATGAATAGACCTGGTTTTTGACCGTTCTCAGTTCTCTGTTTTCGGTTCTCGTTTTCTTTAAACCATCAGCAGGCGTCGTTTAGCCGGGCCGTGGATCTGGGTCATGAGTTCGTCCATCACCGGCGGCATGTAGCTGGCGCTGAAGGAGTACTTGATCTCGATATCGTGGAAGCCCTGCGCCAGTCCGCCGGGTTTCCTGATGGTGAGCAGCGCCGGCTCGAGCAGCGGCCAGTTGATGTTGCCAACGGCGGCCATCTCGGCCTGCTCATAAGTCTTGCCGCTGATGGTCCAGGTGAGCTGGTCACCGCTGAAGGTCTCGCCATCCACGATGACAGTGGCGGGGCGTAGCTGTGAGAGCCACACACCGCGGTAATACAACGAGCGGAAAGCGACCTGGAAGCCGGTCACTACGCCGTCCACAACTATGTTCCGGAAGCCCCGGGATTGAATTTGTTCGCGTTCCAACATGTCAGTCCTCCACTCGCTAATCGCCCAGCAGGCGTTTCATCATGATGTGCTGCCGGCGCAACTGCCCGGAAACATAACCGGGGACGTCCTTATCCTTACCCTCATACTCGCTCAGCAGGTAGCCGTCCCATTTGTGATCGATCAACACTTTGAGCACCCTGTCATAAGGTGTGGTGGTTTCCACGAAGTCATCGCTCATGTTGACGAACTTGGCGTGGCAGGCATACACGTAGGGCAGCAGGGGGATGATATCCTCGACCGCGCTGAACTTGAGCACGGAAAGGTCCTGACCTTCCCACATCTTAATCGGGTCGGTCTGAAAGACACCGAAATCTACGTTGATGCCGAAGTGTTTGGTCTTCTCTTTTTCGATGAACTCCACGTAATCCTCGACCATTTTGGATCGAAGCACGGTGGGATTGTGGATCTCGGGGCACATGCGCACGTTGTACTTCTCAGCGTCGGGCAGGGCCATGGCGATGAACTCGCGCCAGTTTTTGACCGGGGTGAGGTCATCATCAATGACGCCCAGCTTGGTGCGCAGCACGGTGAAGCCCAGGCGGTTGGCCAGCTTGATGTCGCGGATGAGCATGTCGTAGGATTCCTGCGTGCTCAATTCGCGGCCCTGGTACAGGCGCGAGTCGACCCAGTGACCATACTCGACCGGCACAAGGTCGTACTTCTTCAGCAGGTGGAACCAGTTCTCCACCCACTCGTCGGTGGGCTCGGGATAGCCATCGATGTGACCGTTGGCCAGGATCTCGAGCCCGCGCGCGCCCATGTCGTGGATATCAGCGAACATATCCTCCATGGTCATGGTCACGCCGTATTCGCCGGAATAACTGTAAAGCGATACACCGCGTTTTGGTTTACCGGAATTTTGGGTTGAATTGCCCATATGCAGACCTCCTTCTAATTGGGTACGGGTGGAATAGCTGTTCAATTCTATGCTAAATTCCAAAATCGTGTAAGGAATATGGAGTTAGTAAAAATTAATGCTCTCGCAAAGCCGTAAAGAAGGCAAAGGCACAAAGTAAAACGAAATAACAGCCAATGGAAAAAAGAACAAGATTCAACTAAAAAAGTCAAAATTCACGAAGATTATGGAATAGAAAACAAGGAAATATTGATTATGGAATTGGTTTCAACAGCAACGAATTGAAGCATAAACCGGGTCTGAGATGCATAGACCCGGTTTCCAAATCAGCACAGACCTGGTTTTGTAATTAGCACAGACCCGATTTTCCACTTCCGTGATAATAACTGTTTACCCACCTGCCTGGTCTGCGGCCCAATCCTTGAGGAAGGCATCGCGCGGGGTATAGCGGTTGTCCTCACGGTTAAAGTGGTATTGACCTCCTTCGTATGCCGTACCCATCTCCCATTTTGAGCCCAGGTCGCCGGCGGTGGCAGCGGTATAAGCGATGATCACCGGGCCGAGCAGCTCGATCAACACTGCCACGGTGACCCCGCCAGACCAGATACCCAGCATGGCCAACGGGGTGAGTGCGGCTTGAAGCCAGGCGGCGGTTTCAGCAGAGTACAGGCGTTCCCAGTTGTTGGTGATCAGTCCATCCGGGTCCAGGTAAGCTTCATCGTGCCAATTCTGCTTCCACCAGGGGTCCAGGCCGCGCGGGTCGGCGGTGGGTTCCATGCCGGAAAGGAACAGGGCTTCATATTGGTGCACCCCGCCAATGGTGAAGTGATCAAACTCGATACCGTTCATGCTTTGGGCACGTTCGATCGAGTACAGGCTGCCGGTGCGGTAATGCCGGCGGGTGATGAGCCACTCAGCAATGCGGTCGCGGTATTCCGAGCAGACGTAATCGCGCGCGAACTGGTCGGTCAGTTTGCCGGTCTTGCCCTGCGCCGACCCGCTGGTATCGATGAAACTGGCGATGGTCAAGGCTGCATTCCAGGCGGGGCCACGAGTGGCCGGGCGGTAGGTGGTCAGGGAAACCAGGTCGCCCACTCCCAGGCTGCCCTCATAATATGGATTATTGAGCTTTAACATCTGGGCGCTGCTCAGAAGATCCGCCAGGAGTTTGCTGACATTCTCCCCGACATTAACCGTCGCGGTCACTGCATCAGATTCCATATCGCCGGCGCGGTTACTGATGCTGGCGGAAACCGTGAAGAGTCCTTCGCGGTAATTGCTCCAGTTCAGCTCCTTGTACCACAGGTTCACTTGTTCGCTGCCATCATCACTGGTGATCACGCTGGCTATCTCATCCCCGTCCGGGGTGAGCAGTTTCCCCTGGCCTTTAGATTGGACTTTAACATTCAAGATCGTATCCGCCAGGCGCCGGTTGGGAGCGCCGCCCAGGTAAACCACCATCCAGGCCTCGGAGTTACCCCGGTTCTTTCCGGGCACCACCCACAATTTAAGGTCGGGAGTCAGCGGCTTGAGCTCCAGGTCAAAACTGCTGAGCGTGCGCATGAAATGCATGGGAGCACCGCTGGCGAGCGAGCCTTCGAGGTGCAGCGTCAGCTTGTCCTCCCCTGCGTCCGCTTTGGCCAGGGTTGGTCGCCGGGACTTGATCAATATTTTTGGAGCTTCATCCGGTTGGAGCTCTTCCGGTGGCTCGGCTGTGAGATCATCCGCGCGGCTGCCTTTGAGGAAGGATTTGAAGGTCCACAAGGCGGGATCAAGTTCGTTCTCCGGGCAATCAGTTGAACGGTCGATCAGCTTATCAGCACGGCAGACGCCGATGTAGAGCGGTAGTACGTCATCCCCATCCAGCACCACCTCCATAGGTTCGAGCTGCAATTTCTTGTATTCGCGGGCAGCTTCCTCTCCCTGGGTGGCGAACAACTCGAATTGCGGGCGCAACTGCAGATAGACAACGGCCGGTTTGAAGTTCTCCTGGGCGGTGTGGGGGGTGATGGTCACCTTGATGATGCCTCCATGCTCTTCCAGGTTTTCTCCAAAGTGATCTTCCAGGCGGACGTCAGGATTTATTTCACATTTCAGGGTGTATTGGTCTTTGGCATGCGCATAGATTTCTTCCACCAGGAGCACATCCGGGGTGAACTTGACCGACTCGTGATCAAGTGAATATCCAAAACCGGGCGTCACAGGACGGCTATCATCCTTCGGATCGTGGAAATATGCCACGATATCGGGCACAATCCAATGGGGCGGCTCGGCCTGCCTGTCAAAGCACACGTCAGCCCGCTTCTTACCCAGCACCCATGCGCCCAGCACGGATTCGCCTTTTAACTCGAGCGGCAGCTCGTTTTCCAGCTTCTGGTGACCATCGGTGAAAGCAGCAAACAGGGAAGGATTACCGCTCTCGAGGACGGTGCCGGTTGGCAATGTGGAGGCGTGCATGGGGATCCACAGGACGCCAGTGTGCACATAAGGTCGTTGGAGGGTTGGCGGTGATGAGGTGAGCACAACCATGGAGCAATTAGGTCCTTCCACTCGCAGGGTGATGCTGCGCGCCAGGTCATCGGGGGTGGTGCGGGGGTCGGGCATCGGGGTGGCTTTGACAGAAGCTTTGGCATACACCTCCTTGCCGCCGGGTTCAAGTTGCCTGTTGTCAAAATCGACCCAGGAGAGGTCCAGCTCGTAGAGGGGGATGATGCGGACGGTGACCACGGTGCTGACCTTCTGCGCGCCAACATTGGCGGTGATGGTCACGAGCACATCCGCGCACACGGTGGGATGCGGCAGCGAGAAGGTGCAGACCATGCCGCCCGTCCCGGATGCGGGCGAGGCATTTAGACCTGCGTTGGCAGCTGGCAGCGACACCAGCAGGGCTGCATTTGCGGCGGGCTCAGTGGAGCCGTCGGAGGTCACCTTCCAGGCCTGGATGTGGATGGACTTGGATTCTTTGGCGCGCAACTCCACCAGGGACTGATCCACCTGGAGGATGTATTTAGCAGCAGACTCTTTTTTGGCCTTACGTCCACGGGAAACACCGGCGGCGGTGAGCGCAGCCGCGGCTACGGCCGCAACCCCGCCGATGACCACGATCCAGGTATTGTCCCGGCCGGGGATGGTGGTTTCAACCGTTTTCAGTTTCATGTCCAGCGGGCAGACGTATTCATACTTCAGGCTGGCTTTCCGGCCGTCCCACAGGATGGGAGGAGCGGCTTTCTCATCCTCATAGTACCATTTTTCCTGCAGCGGGATGACCAGCTTCTCCTCCACCAGGTCGACCACGTTGGCGGAGGGAGTGAAGGTTTCGTTCTCGGCCATGTCATCGGGCAGAACGATGGATGCCAGGCAGGTTTTGGCGGGCGGGACGATGATGCTGACCGTCTTGACCTCTGTGTCTCCCGGGCAGGTGTAGTCGTACTTCACCACCGCCTTCTTGCCGTCCCATAGCATGGTTTGAGTACCGGGAACGTCATTGAGGAACCAGGATTCGGTTTTGGGATTGACCGGCTCGTTGTTTTGGTTCACCACGGAAACTTGTACGGTGAATGTTTTTTCTGCTTCCATGGACTCGGGCAGGGTTAATGTAGCTTTGCAGGAACTGGCAGCCGGGATGGTGAGGCTGGTGGTGCGCACCTTGTCATCTCCCGGGCAGGTGTAGTCATATTTGACCACGGCTTCCTTGCCGTCCCAGCGCATTGGGGGCTGGCTGATCTCGCCGTTGTAGTACCAGGTCTCCTTTTCAGCCTGGATGGGCTTGTTGTTGAAGTCCACCAGGGTGAGTTGTGGGGTGAAGGAACTGCCGGGGGTCATTCCGGCGGGCAGGGCCAGCGTGGCGGTGCAACCGGTGCGCTTCCACACGTAGGTGTAGGTCTGCTGCACGGTGACGATATCCACGCCGCACAGGAGCGTGACCGTGCGCACTTCGCCCTCATTCTGCCCCGCGGAAAAGGTGAGTGAGCCGCCGGTACTCTGGTGGTCGTAGGTGTTTTGACCGCTCACGTCCAGGTAGGCCTGTGCGAAGGCGATGTCGCCGCCCCCGGTCGTGCGCGTCACAGCGTTCACCGTAGCGCCCAGCAGGGTGCTGCCAGTGTAACTGGCGGTGGCGAACATGGAAAAGGGATAACCAGTTCCGGGCTGGATTTTCAAGGGGATGCGCCCGCCGTCCCACTCCCAACTGCAGGTGCCGGTGAGTTCCACGGCGACTGTCTGGGGGATATCCGGAAACTTGATGGAGAGCTGCGTATACACCGCCCCGATGGAGCTATCTCCATAAAAGGGACTGTAGGAGGAATCCATACCGTGGAATTTGTCGCCCTTCCAGGTGTCGCTTGTATCACTGCCGGTCAGCATCCAGACGCCCTCCTGGTCCTGCCTGACCACGTCTGGTGCGGGGGCGGCCCGGGCAGTCCTCACAGGCAGCCAACTGGCGGCCAGGGCGAGGAGCACGAGGGTAGCGAGGAACTGCAAGCAGAACCTTGATCGTAACTTGAGGGGATGGTAATTTCTATTCATGATCATATCCTTTTCCACCTGGTGGATAAAATCAGGACAATAAAAAAACCGGATTGTTTGTAAATCATTATACAATCCGGTTGGCTGGTTTGTGCGTTCTGCCTGGCAGGTTGGTGCGCAGGTATGCAACGTATTTTAAGCAGATGGAGCGTTGTGGTTATTCTCCGGGTAAATTCCCGGCTTCTTTAAAGAGGCGTTTTTCCTCGCGGCGGCGGGCCAGTTCGGTCACCACGTGCGCATATTTCTCGCGGCTGAGCGGGTAGAACATGGCGAAGACGATGCCAATGGTGAGCAGCACGGCTGGAATGGGGCCGATGACGAGCTTGAGCCCCAGCAGGGCACTCCTGGGCTGCTCGGCGGCGTTGGAGACGTAGCCGGTGAACTGCAGCAGGAGCAATGAAAGCGGCACAGCTACCGAGTTGGCGATTTTGCCCAAAAGGGTGATGAGGCTGTAGAACACGCCCTCGTGACGCTCGCCGGTCTGGTACTCGTCCCACTCGATGGCGTCCGGGATGATGGCCCAGGGCAGCACCTGCGCCGCGCTCAACCCGATGCCCGCCAGCACGCATAAAATGAGCAGCGTCCACAAGGGCGTAGCGGGAGTCACCAGGATCAGGCTGAGCATGGCCAGCGCCCAAAAGGCAACCCCGATGATGTAGGTGGTGCGCTTGTTGCCTTTCTTCGAGAGCCAGTTCCACAGGGGCAAAGCAGCGATGGCGGCGATGAAGAACACGCCCATCACCAGCGAACTTTGGGTGGGGCGCTTGACAACGTACTTGACGTAGAACATGAAGTTGGTTTCCAGCAGGATGATGACGATCCAGGTGAACAGGTAGATCATGGCGGCAAAAAAGAAGGGCTTGTTGCGCCGCACGGCTTTGAGCGAATCGCGCACGCCGGGTTGCTTCTGTTCGATGTACTCTTTGTTTTCACGCACGCCGAAGAAGACCAGCAGGTAGGGCAGGGCGGCCAGGGTGCCGAAGATGAGTGCCATCAGGAAGACGCGCTGCAGGTTTTCCGGCAGCATGGAGCGGATGACCAGCATGGGCAGGGTGTAGGCCACCAGCCCGCCGATGATGTTGAAGAACATGCGGAAGCTGGTGAGCCGGGTGCGCTCATCGTAATCCTGGGTTAGGTCGGGGGTGAGCGCGAAATAGGGCATGTACACGGTGGTGGCGCTGGCCTCGTAGATCAGGTAAGCTGCCGCGTAATAGATCACCAGGCTGGTCTGGTTGACGAGGAAGGTGGGTTTGATCCACAGCAGCAGGAAGGTGAGCGCAAAGGGGAGTACGCCGAAGAGCAGCCAGGGGCGCCTGCGTCCCCAGCGTGTGCGCGTGCGGTCAGAGAGGTAACCGACCAAAGGATCGTTGACATAATCCCAACTGCGCCCAATGAAGAGGATGGCGGCTGCCAGGGCGGGAGTGACGCCGACCACGTCCATCATGAAGATGGGGAAGAGCGCGGCGATGATGGAGTTGTTCATGCTGTAGCCGAAATCCCCGCTGCCGTAGATGATCCTGGTGAGGGTGGAAAGTTTTTTCTCAGTTGTCATTGGGCTACCTCGAGCAAGTCATAGGATGGGTTTATTTTACCTCGACGAGGGGTGAGGCTGACTCAAATAGTAATAACACCGTAATGGAAGAAAAGGGATGAATGCAGGAACGACAGGAACGAAAGAGAGGCATAAGTGACGAAACTAGAAGAGGAAAAACCCTGGTCCACAGATAGCACAGATAACACTGAAAAATAACAAACCGGTTCCTTTATTAACGGAGCTATTTATAAAGTGGAGTGAGAAACCAGGTGAACCTGGCTGAAAGGCACAGCGAGCCAGGAGGGAACCGGGCTCGCTGTGTGTATGCAGGGGGATATTCGAGGCTGTGACTTATTCTGTGCTGAGGATGGCACCGGCTTGTTGCGGATCAAAGCCGTCAGGCCAACGGGTTTCAAGGTCGTAAAGGGCACCGGTGAGGCAGGCGCTCCGCAGGTCGGCATCGGTCAGGTCGGCAGCGCGCAGGTCAGCCCCCTCCAGGTTCACGCCCAGCATTTTCACGCCGACCAGGTGGGCATGGCGCAGGTTCACGCTTTCCAGGACGGCATGCTTGAAATCCGCGCCGTCCAACAGCGCGCCTTCCAGGTTGGCGTTCCACAGGATGGTGCGCTTCATGCGCGCCCCAATCAGGATGGCGTCCTTGAGGTTAGCGTTAGCCAGGTTCAGCCCGTATAACTCCTGGCGGCTCAGGTCCAGCCTGGGTGCGCCCGGTTCACCGGCCAGGTAGCGCTGGTGTTCCAGCAGAACCTGGCGCATTTCTTCTTCGGTCAAGCGCACGGAAGCGGCAGTGTTGAAATTTGGATTTGACATCACTCTAATGCAGCAGTTCGGTGTGATCAACCAGGTTACCTTGCAGGAAGGTCTGCACGGCGGAGTCTACGTCGGTCTCGTCGGTCACATAGGGAGTGATGTTGAGCTGGCGAACGCTCTCATACGCGCCCATGCCCATTCCGCCGCAGAGCAATACCTGGCAGTCGGCGATTGCCTGAACCATGCTCACGTGGCGGTCGTGGTTGCCTGCATGCGGACCGTGGTCGCTGCCATGCTCGTGGTGCCCGTGTTCTTCAGAGCTGAAGTGCTGGTGGCCCAGTTTTTCGCGCAATTCGCGCTCGATGATCTTGCCATCTTCGGCTGTTACAACCAGGTAATGGGTGGCGCGGCCAAAATGCCGGCTGATCGTTTTTCCATCATCAGTGACAATTGCGATTTTCATTTGTTTCCCTCAAAGTTATAGAAGTGTTTGCTGCTTTGTTCTACATGCCCGCAGACCGGAGTCAGGACGAGCAGGATCTCGGATTCGCCTTCGTAGACATTTTCCCAGTGGTGCCCCATTTGCGCGGCGAAGAGCAGGCTATCACCGGGGTTGAGGGTGTAATCCACTTCCTGGACGTAATACACCACCTTGCCCTTCAGGCAGTACACGAACTCAAACCCGCTGTGGATGAGTGTACGCCCGCCGCTGGTGGCAAACTTTTCCATCTTGACCACGAACGGTTCCAGGGTGCTGCTGGTCAGACCCTTGCCCAGGTTGTAGATGGCGGCTTTCTCGCTGGAAGCCACAGGTCTTTTATCCCAGGGGGT
>DAONEZ010000033.1:0-10576 GCA_035403345.1 Anaerolineaceae bacterium | reverse complement strand
GCGCCAACATCAAGTACAAACCGGCGGAAGGCGGCAAGAACCGGCTGGTGCACACGCTCAATGGTTCTGGCTTGGGTATGCCGCGTACTCTGATCGCTGTGCTGGAAAACAACCAGCTGGAAGACGGATCAATGCGCGTTCCAGAGGTTTTGAAACCCTGGATGGGCGGGGTTGAGGTGATCGGGTAATCTTTATGGATGCTCTGGCTGGTGCTACCTGGTTCAACATTGTCCTCGGGGTTGTGATGGGCATCGGCCTGTTGGGGCTGTTGTTCTACATCGTCCCAGGACTCACTATCATCTGGCTGGCCATCCTGGCATACGGGATCGTCAACGGTTTCACGGTCTGGTCAGGCGGGCTTTTCGCGGTCATCACCCTGCTGATGCTGGGAGGAAACCTGATCGACAACCTGTTCATGGGCAACGAAGCCCGTAAAAGCGGAGCCGATTGGATCAGCATCGTGGTGGCGCTGGTAGCGGGAATCGCGGGAACCTTCATTCTGCCACCCTTCGGCGGGATCCTGTTCGCTGCCGTCAGCATCCTGATCGTCGAATGGATCCGCAGGAAGGACCTGAAGGAGAGCCTGAAGTCCACCGGCGGCATCCTGAAAGGCTGCGGTTTTGCAGTCGCAGCGCGTTTCGGGATCGGAGTGGTTATGATCCTGATGTGGGTAGCCTGGTTGTTGTGGCTCTAATTGAAACGAAATGACCAAAGACCCCGGCGAATTATCTGCTCGGGGTCTTTTGTTTGAATGCACCTGCCAGGTAACCAATAAGCAGTCCGGCCAATATGATCACAAAATAGAAGGAATATCCAAACAGGTCAAACACGCGTTTGCTGAGCAGGATGAATCCCACCATGACGATAACCAGGAACGTTCCCACCAACCCGGTGCTGACCTTACTTGGGCGCAGTTTTTGGGACAGGCGGTAGCCGATCAATACCAGCATAACGAATATCAGCAAGCGAAACAGCAAGAGCTACTCCTTGCCTTTCAAGCGTGCCAGTACCACCTGGTAGAGCACGATCGAGCCAGCCACCGAGGCATTAAGCGACTCGATCCTACCGTGCATGGGCAGGCTGAGCAGGAAATCACAGGATTGTCGCACCAGCGCGCGCATGCCTTCGCCTTCGTTGCCCACAACGACAGCGATCGGTCCGCTGAGCGGGACTTCCTGGATCGGACGCGATCTCTCCCCGCCCTCCAGGCCGACTATCCAGGCACCAGCCTTCTTGAGGGTCTCGAAGGACTGCACGAGGTTGCCCTGGGCTACGAGCATGTGCTCGCTGGCACCCGCGGAAGCCGAAACAACCGCAGGAGTCACCTCGGCAGCGCGATGCTGCGGAATGAGCACGCCATGCACCCCGGCTGCTTCAGCCGTGCGCAACAACGTGCCAAGGTTCTGCGGATTCTGCAGCACGTCCAGCACGAGTATAAAAAGTTCCTCATCCCGCTCGCTGGCACGGTCAAGGATATCCAGCAGGTCAACATACGGATAGGAACTGACCTCAACAGCCACGCCCTGGGGATTTTCTCCCATTTTATCCAGGCGCTCGCGCGGAACGCGCTCTACTGGTATGCGTAAGCGCGCAGCGGCAGCCAGCATCTCACCGATGCGGCCTTTCTCTTCGATGCCCGATGCCAGCATCAGGCGGAACACCTGGCGGCGTTTCGCCTGCAGCACTTCCATCACAGGGTTGCGGCCAACGACCCATTCCTTCATGCAGGTTTGCTCCAATGCCAGGAGGTGCCTTCCTTGCTGTCTTCCAACACCACACCTAGTTCTGTTAGCCGGTTGCGCACCTTGTCTGATAGGGCCCACAACTTGTTTTCGCGCAGCTCCTTGCGAATCTCCACAAGGAGGGAGATGAACTCATCAGCAGCCTGACTTTCCTGCTGCGCTGTTTGCAGTGTAAGCCCCAACACACCGGTCAACTTGCTCAACAAAGCCTGGGCTGGTTCGAGTTGCGCCTGTGATGCACCATCGGCACGCACCTGGTTGATAGCCCGCACCAGCTCAAAAAGGTAAGCCAATGCGCCGGCCGAGTTGAAATCATCATCCATTGAAGTGATGAATCCCTCTTCAGTGTACTGCACCTGGGCAGCCAGGCTGGAAAGGATGCTATCCGCTACACCCTTTGCACCCGGCAGGGCAGGCTTTAATCCAGAACGCAGGCGGTCTATGGCGCGTTCCGCCTGGCTGAGGATATCTTCAGAATAGGAAAGCGGATTGCGGTAGCCTGAATTTAACACCAGCATGCGCAAAACATCTGCCGGGTGATTGGCGAGGAACTCCTCAATGGTCACCAGGTTGCCGATCGACTTGGACATTTTCTCGCCGCTTAATTGCAGCATGCCGTTGTGGATCCAATAACGGGCGAACTGCTTGCCGGTGAAACTTTCGGATTGTGCGATCTCATTCTCGTGATGCGGGAAGATGAGGTCATTTCCGCCGCCGTGGATATCGATCTGCTCGCCCAGGTGGTTGAGATTCATGGCAGAGCATTCGATGTGCCAACCCGGACGGCCCTTGCCCCAGGGGCTCTCCCAGGCGGGTTCACCAGGCTTGGCCGATTTCCACAGGGCGAAATCCATGGAAGTCTCCTTGCGGTCATCCACGTCGATGCGGAAGCCTGCCTGCATGTCCTCGACCCGGCGTCCGGAGAGTTTGCCATATCCATCATCCTTTGAGACGCGGAAATAGACATCTCCCTCCACCGCATAGGCAAAGCCTTTATCGATTAGCCCCTGGATCATGGTGATGATCTGGTCCATCTCGCGGGTGGCGCGCGGGTTCACCGTGGCAGGCAGGATGTTGAAATCCTTGAGGTGCTGCTCGAATTCGTGGATGTACATCTCACCCAGCACGAAAGGATCCATCCCCTTTTCGCGGGCTTTGATGATGATCTTGTCGTCCACATCGGTAAAATTCATCACGTGGCGTACATCATAACCGCGAAATTCGAGGTAACGGCGCAGGATATCGAACACCAGGGCGGACATGGCATGACCAATGTGCGCCTTGGCGTACACGGTTGGGCCGCAGACATACATGGAGACCTCGCCGGGCACCAATGGCTGAAATTCCTCGGTTTTCCTGGTAAGCGTGTTATACAGTTTCAACATTGCTTGTTCCTTCCAATCTATTGAATGTTCTCATCCGGTTTGGCGAAGATCATACGCCCGGCAGCGGTTTGCAGCACCTTGGTGACCACCACCTGGATCTGCTTGTCGAGGTACTCACGTCCATTTTCCACGACCACCATGGTGCCATCATCCAGGTAAGCCACCCCCTGGCCGTACTCGCGTCCTTCCTGGATCACCTGTATATCCATGACCTCGCCTGGAATGAGCACTGATTTTACAGCGTTCGCCAGTTCGTTGACGTTCAGGATCTTTACTCCCTGCAGCTCGGCGACACGGTTTAGGTTGTAGTCATTGGTCAGGATCGGACATTGCATCTGGCGAGCCAGGACGACCAGTTTCTCGTCCACCTCACGGGTACCTTCCACGTCAATATCGCTGATAGTCACCGGTATGCCGGGTTCTTTTTGTAAGGACGAAATCACTTCCATACCTCGCCTACCGCGCTGGCGGCGCATACTGTCGGGAGAATCGGCGATGTACTGTAATTCATTAAGTACAAAACGCGGGATCAATAATGAACCGGGCAGGAACCCCGTTCGAGCAATGTCGGCAATACGGCCATCAATGATCACACTGGTATCTAACAGGATGTTTTTCGGTTCATCTGTCTTGCCCGTGAGTGCTGCATCCTTCGAGGCTGATTTCCCTCCACGTATTCCCGAGAACACAGAAAAGATATCGGATTGACGCAGGACAAACAACGAGATGCCCAGGTAACCGAATAGCAGCGCGCCGAGGAATGGCAGGATCCTGCCGAATGGATCGGGTAACAGCGAGAGCGGAAAAGCCAGCAAGGCAGCCACGATGAGCCCCATAATGAGCCCTAGCAGGGCTGCAAGCAGTGTGGGAGCTGCCGTGCGCCCCAAGTGAGAACGCAGAGCGCGCAGTGGTTTAGTGGTAAGGTAGGGGGTAACTACCAGACCCACCACTGCGCCGATAAATGCAACTAAGAATGAGAGTTGACTGGCCGATGGGTTTGCGGATTGAGGATCCACACTCACGAGTTGTCCGATGTATTGACCGAGATAGATGCCCCCAATGCCGAGACCAAGCATGCCGATGATGCGAAAAATAGTATCAATAGTCATATAAATGCTCCAATGAAAAGAAATGAAAAAAAGGATGCTTGTTAAAGTTCAACGATGAAAGGATAAAAATAGAATGATTACTTTGATGATAGCATGAGTGAGGGGCGGCGTCAATTAGCGTCAGTATGGATGGTGCAATTTTATTGACACACCTTCAAAGGCTGTGATAAAATCTCAGGCACTTGCCCCCATCGTCTAGTGGCCCAGGACGCGGCCCTCTCAAGGCCAAAACAGGGATTCGAATTCCCTTGGGGGCACTTTCTTTTTAACACGTTAAGCCTTTTTTCACATTGAAATTATTCGAATTCCCTTGCACTTACAGTGTGCTCCGCGAGTGGCACTTTCTTTTTAACACAGAAATATTTCGTCCCAATAAGATTATTCGAATTCCCTTGTCCTTTACAGGATGCTCCGCGATCCTTTACAGGATGCTCCGCGACCCCCTACGGGGGTGCTTCGCGAGGGGCACTTTCTTTTCACAGATAATTTTTTTTGTCACTTAAAGATTATTCGAATTCCCTTGTCCTCTACGGGGATGCTCCGCGCCCTCCTACGGGGGTGCTCCGCGACCACCTACGGGGGTGCTTTGCGAGAGGCGCTCTTGTTTTAATGCCCTCTCCAATACCCGTTGAGGGTACAGGTGCCATCCCACTGCGTGGGACAGGCAACAGGGATCCCCAAAGGGGACGCTGTTCGAATTCCCTGGTCTTCTTCGAGAATAATCCATGTAGTAATCAATTTAAGCTAGTCAGAATCCACAGGATGGTTGCTATTGAGTTATGCTTCCTTCGCTATAATATGGTAGAAAGACACGCTTGGTTTCATTCATGTGAAGCAAGTATTGATAAATTCAATTCGGATCAGGGTGAGGACATGAAAAAAGAAATCAGTTCCCGTTTTCTTCAACAACCGGCCACCAAAATTGGCAGGTGGAGCGGAGGGTTGGCTCTCCTGTCGATGGTGATGTTAGCGCTCAATAACTTTGGTTTGAATCCCTTCAATCAAATGTCTGGAAAACTCCAACCCATCCTGGTTACTGCGTGGGACATGATCATGCTCGGGAGTCTGTTGGCAGGGATCGTGCTGGGGATCATCGCTGTAACCCGCAAGCGCGAACGTTCCTGGATCGCCTGGCTGTTCATGATCCCGCTCGTTTTCCTGCTCCTGCTGCTGGCGGCGTTCCTGCATGAGGTCATTACATCCCGCCAACCCATGCGCGCTCAAACGGCCCCCACTCCGGATGCTCGGATCGTTCGCACTCCTGTATTCTTCGATGATGACGGCAGTCCGGATGGAACGAGCGCTCTGCTTTTCCTTTTGAGCGATCCACGCGCCGAGGTGAATGCAGTGAGCATGTCCTACGGTGAAGCTCACCCGCAAATCTACATTCAGCATCTTGGCGCTCTGCTCGAGCGTGCTGGTTATGGAGACATCCCCCTGGGTGCCGGGCAGGATGCTCCACTGGCGGGCAACAACGCTTTTCCGAACAAAGTGCGAGAAGGTTCAAATGACTTCTGGGGATTTCCTTCAGGCAGTGCGAATAACAGCTACCCGGTAGAGGACAGCGCTGCATTGCTGGTAAAGATCTGTGAGGAGGCTGACAAACCTTTAACCTTGCTGGTCACGGGTTCACTCACCAACCTCGCACAAGCCTTGAGGTTGGAACCGGGTATTAAGAACAAGATCGCAGCCGTGTACATTATGGGCGGGGCTGTCTACACAGACGGGAATATTAAGGGCTTGATCCCGGAATCGCAGAACAATTCCGCTGAATGGAACATCTTCGCGGATCCGCTGGCCGCCAGTGAAGTTTTCGCGTCTGGATTACCCCTCTACCTGGTGCCGCTGGATGCCACCAACCAGGTGAACCTGAACAAACAGAATACGCGCGCCTGGCGGAAAGGCGGCAGCATCCCTGATTTTGCCGCCGATATATACGATTCACGAATGGAGTCATGGAACCGGGACGAGATCGAATTCTGGGACCTGATGACCGCGGAGATCATGTTGAATCCCGCACATTGCGTTTTTACACCTTTGCATCTGGAAGTCGTGACAGAAGAAGGCAACACGCAGGGTCAAACCAGGGCCGTGGATGGAACGGCCAATGTAAACGTGTGCCTGGAGCCTGATGTCGAGGCGATCAAGCAGGAACTGTCGAGAGTTTTCAACTCACGAAAATGAGGTACTGGGTACCATGCCTGTTCAAATCAACGGATGACGCTCGAAAGACAACGAGACTACCCGGACTTTGAAGCAGCTAACCTCGATCCAGCTGAGAGCTGAGAAATCCCGCAATCTCATCGAGTGATGCAAGTGCCTGGGGCAATTCCATAAACAACTGCCAGACATGCCACATGGCTGGATAGATCTTCAGCCGGGCGTCCACCCCGCGAGCACGCGCGAGATCTACGAGCCGCACTGCATCAACACGCAGCATCTCGTCTTCCCCCACATGCACCAGCAAAGGCGGCAGTCCGCTCAGATCCCCATAAACCGGGGAGATCAGCGGATTCTCGGGATCGTCGGTGCCTGTGTAGGATTTGGAGTAGAACTTGATCGCCTGCGGAGATAACAGGGGGTCATTGACTTGGTTTTCATCACCAGCCTTGGGAACGAGATCAACCGCTGGTGAGAGGCAGGCAGCGGCTGCGGGTAATAGAACCCCTTTTTCCCGTAAAGACACAATGGTGGTAATCACCAGGTTTCCCCCTGCAGAATCTCCAGCCAGTACGATGTGCTTCGCGGGGATTCCCTGATCCAGGATCCACCTGTAGGCGGTGAGACAATCGTCCAGGGCTGCAGGGAATGGGTACGTTGGTGCCAGGCGGTAATCCACCATCAGGACGGTTGCGCGGATTTTCTGAGCAAGGTAAGCTCCCATTTTCACATGCATGGCACTTAGCCCAAAGACAAACCCGCCGCCGTGAAAATACAACAATACTCGATCGGTCGAACAATTCTCAGGTACCAGCCTCTGGCAACTCACCCCATTGAACAGTAGCGCTTCCCGGGAAATATGCACACCTAATTTCAACCTGGCCACACTTCGCTTGAGTAATTTTTCAGATATTGCTAGTGGGACACGATGTTGCATGGACCTGACCAGTGGAAGTATCATGCGGATTTGTTGTTCGTATCGGCTGTTCATCCTCAGGCGTTTTCCTCTCTTACAGAGATAATAAAGCAATTATAGTGATGTTTCCTGTGATTACACCTGGTTTTTCAGGTAAAATCATGCGATGGCATTTTTAACCGGTAATGATCGTTCCACTTATGTGCAAAAGATGTTCACCAGGATCGCCAAACGCTACGACCTGATGAACACCCTCATGACCGCCGGCGGCGATAATCGCCTGCGCAAGGAAGCTGTGCGGCTTGCCAACTTAAAACTGGAAGACAAGGTGCTGGACCTGGGTGCGGGAACCGGCATGCTCACAGTTGAGGCGGCGCGTGTCATTCCCGGCAGGAATATCTACCCGTCAGATTTCACCTTTGAGATGCTCCTAAGGGGCAGCCGCTGGGGAGACTCTGAACCGTGCTGTGCGGATGCGCTGCAATTACCCTATGCGGATGGGCAATTCGACGTGGTCATGTCAGGCTTCCTTGTGCGTAACGTGGGCAACCTGCAAGGAGCGCTGGTCGAGCAATTCCGCGTACTGAAACCAGGAGGAAGGCTGATCATCCTGGATGCCACCCAACCCCGCAAGAACATCTTCTCCCCGCTGGTCAATCTTTACCTGAAAGTCGTGATCCCTGCCCTGGGGAAAATGATCACTGGTCAGACGGCTGCATATCAATACCTGCCGGAATCCACCAGGCAATTCCTGTTAGCCGAGGAACTTACACAGCGAGTAAAAGAAGCTGGGTTTACCAAAATAACCTTTCGTATTCGGATGTTCGGCACGATGGCCATCCATACTGCCCAAAAACCGGATTAACCCTCCGGCAATATTCTCCGCTTTGGATCATGTTGTAAATTGGGGTCTTGACAAGACTATGTTTCAAAGTAAAATTAAATAAGATATATTTTATCTAATTTGTTATATTAGAGGAGAACGAATATGAGCAAGTTTTTTGGTCCATCCAATTTGGAAGACGCGCCATTAATCAAGAGCATCTTCAGCAACACCAAGTGGTCCTGGTTGTGGCTGATCGCCCGTGTGTATATTGGCGTGCAATGGATCCTGGCTGGTTATCACAAACTGGTCGATCCATCCTGGATGAAAACCGGCGATGCGCTGAAAGGATTCTTTTCTTATGCCGTTTCAGTTCCTGAAGCCCCTGCCCAGGCCCCCATCCATTATGCCTGGTATCGTTCCTTTTTACAGTCCCTGCTGGACAGCAATGCCTATGTTGGATTCGCGAAATTGATCGTCATTGGTGAAATACTGGTCGGAGTTGCCATGGTGATCGGCTTGTTTGTTGGGCTGGCTTCCTTCTTTGGCTCACTGATGAATTTCAATTTCATGCTGGCTGGAACCCTGAGCATTGGACCCGTCTTTCTCTTGATCGAAATCCTGTTGATGATCGCATGGAAGATCGCCGGTCATCTGGGTGTCAATTACTACATACACAAGCATTTCGGTACCTTCTGGCAGCCCGGGCCTCGACTGGCAAGAAAGAAGTCGGCCACCTAACATGCCCCTCCCAAAAGACCTCCACAAAAATGGAGGTCTTTTGTTGCCAATTCCAGAACATACACTCCCGGGACATAAAGAAAAGCTGGCGGTTTCATTATCAAGAATGCGCTTTCACAAGAACCAGAAATTTGCTCTTGACATTTCCTGAATTCTTATTTATAATAATTATAAATAAATAATAATTCTAATTATGAAAACAGAAACCTCTCCTTTTCCTTCCTCTCTCCACCACCTCGGCCGCAGGTTGACACCCCAGCGCATGGCTATTCTTGCATATCTGGAAGAATGCTGCGAACACCCCACGGCTCAGCAAATCTACGAGGGAGTGAAGGGTCAATACCCATCTCTGTCGCTCTCCACGGTTTATAACACCCTCGAGTTACTGGCCAGCATGGGGAGGGTCAATATCCTGGGGCATATCGGCGACGACGTTGTCCACTATGACGGCAACACCGAGCCGCACATCAACCTGGGTTGTGTCAATTGCAAGAAGATCATCGACGTTTCATCTGAACAAGTTGCTCATCTCACAGACGAAGTCAAATCATTATCCGGTTACGCATTATCAGGCGTACGCGTAATGTATTACGGTGTGTGCCCGTCCTGCCAGAATCAGCAGGCATAAATTTACTACATTTTTTTCAAGAGAGGATAAATAAAATGGAACCTGTAGAAACCAACGTTGTATCAATGCCTCGCATTGGAGAGAAAGCCCCCGAATTTAAAGCCGTTACCACCCAGGGAGAGATCAACTTCCCGTCCGATTACCAAGGTAACTGGGTCATCCTGTTCAGCCATCCAGCTGACTTCACTCCTGTGTGCACCTCCGAGTTCATGACCTTTGCCTCGCAAGAAGAAAAATTCGCCCAGGCCAACTGCAAGCTGGTCGGACTTTCCGTTGATGGTCTGTACAGCCATATCGCCTGGCTGCGCACCATCCGCGAAAAGATTGAATACAAAGGCATGAAGGACGTCGAAGTCAAGTTCCCACTGATCGAAGACATCACCATGAACGTAGCCAAGAAATACGGCATGATCCAGCCAGGTGAAAGCTCCACAAAAGCTGTCCGCGCCGTGTTCTTCATCGACCCCAAGGGGATCATCCGCGCCATTATCTATTACCCGCTCAGCCTTGGACGCAATTTCGATGAGCTCTACCGCGCCCTGATCGCCATGCAGACTGCTGACGCTTTCGCCATTGCCACCCCAGCCGACTGGCAGCCCGGTGATGACGTGATCGTGCCCACTGCCGGCTCCTGCGGTGTTGCCAAGGAACGCATGGACAACAAGGTGGATATGCACTGCTACGACTGGTTCTTCTGCACCAAGAAACTTGAAAAGGACAAGATCCTTTCCACACTCCTGAAGAAGTAAGACGAAATACGAAATCTATAAAACCTGACCGACAGTGGTCAGGTTTTTGTTTTTTGGGAGAGCAATTATTTGTCTAATGGGTAGCAGATCTGATACGCTTGACCAGCAATGCCAGTAATCCAATCAGAAGTACCAGGAAACTGATCGCCAGGGTAAGCCACTTGAGCGGAGTGGCGACAACTGCCAATCCTTCCGCAATAGCTATCCGGGAAGGAAAGCCCCACATCACGATGGAGGTCATGCTATTTTCGAGAAAATCAAATGCTATCGCCGCCAGGGGCAGCAGGTTGAGCAAACGCAAGCGCGAACGCTCAGGCAGTGCC
>DAONEZ010000032.1:0-10674 GCA_035403345.1 Anaerolineaceae bacterium | reverse complement strand
AATTTCAGCGCAGCCACATCGACCGCATGCCCCTGGGAGACCTGCCTGGAACCATACTGCACCTGTTTGTGGCAAACTCCCAGATCCATTGGATCTTTAACTACACTTACAATGACAATACGTTTGTTTTTGATGACGCACCAATCAAAGACGCGCTTGATGGAGTTCCGTTGAGCGAACCGGATGTCTTACACGTTCTCGAAGAAATGATCGATTCAGGAATTAAAGAAGTTAACCCTTCTTATGAAAATGACCACGTAACCCTATCTACCTTGTGACAGGAGAGAAATATGTCAACCATAAAAAGCCTCGAAGATTTGAAACGCGCCAGGGAAGAAGCTCTGAAGAAACGCGAGATCAAAGCCACCTCCGGTGCTGCCCAGGTGATTGTGGGCATGGGAACCTGCGGGATCGCAGCTGGCGCCAGGGATGCCATGAAAGCTATCCTCGACTCCATCGAAAAGGATGCCATCACCGGAGTGATCGTCTCGCAAACCGGTTGTATCGGCCAGTGTGAAAAGGAACCCATTGTCCAGGTACAGATTGGCGAAAATCCAAAGATCACTTATGGAAAAGTAACTCCTGATATCGCCCGCAGGATCTTGAAAGAACATGTCGTTGAAGGAAAAATCGTCGAAAACAATGTAATTAATATCTAGCTTGCAATGGAGCGGAAGCGTACCATGAAGTATTATCGATCTCACGTTTTAGTTTGTAATGATCCTGTTTGCCTGAAAAAAGGCGCACACGAAATAACGGATGCGCTGCAGGATGAATTGGTGGCACAAGGACTAATTGATGAAGTTCAGGTTCTCGAAACCTCACGGATCGGCGGCTGCGATAACGGCCCCGAGATCATGGTCTATCCGGAAGGCGTGCACTACACCAATTTGACCCCTGATGATATGGCATACCTGGTGGAAGAACATTTCCTCAAAGGCAGGATTGCCAAGAAGTTCGTTGAAGAGGAAAAGAAACTCTCTGATGAAGAACTTGGTGCACCGACTGCCAAGGAAATCCGGGTTGTGCTGCGTAATTGCGGCAAGATTGACCCTGAGAATATCGAAGATTACCTGGCTGAGGATGGATACCAGGCATTAGGAAAAGTTCTGACCGAACAAACGCCTGAACAGGTTATCGATGTAGTATTACGCTCCGGCTTGCGCGGTCGCGGTGGAGCAGGCTTCCCGACAGGCAAAAAATGGCAATTCGCCCGGGCAACCCCTGACTTCCCCAAGTATGTCATCTGCAATGCAGATGAGGGCGATCCTGGCGCGTTCATGAATCGCCGTGTGCTTGAGGGTGATCCCCATGCCGTAATTGAAGGTATGATCATCGCTGCTTATGCAATCGGCTCAAGCCAGGGATACATCTACTGCCGTGCTGAGTACCCCATCGCCGTGCGCACGCTGCGCATCGCCATCGAACAGGCTCGCAGCATGGGTTTACTTGGCAAAGACATCCTCGGTTCAGGCTTTGATTTCGATTTGGAAGTCCGCATGGGTGCTGGCGCTTTCGTCTGCGGAGAAGAGACTGCGCTGATGTCCTCCATCGAAGGAAATCGCGGTGAGCCTCGCCCCCGACCGCCTTTCCCTGCTGTCAAAGGACTTTTTGCAAAACCTTCCAACATCAACAATGTTGAGACCTACGCCAATGTTCCTCAGATCATTATCAATGGCGCAGAATGGTATGCCAGCATGGGAACTGAAAAATCGAAGGGCACTAAAACCTTCGCCCTGGCTGGTGATGTGAAACACACTGGTCTAATTGAGGTTCCCTTCGGTATCACCTTGCGCGAAATTGTGTACGAAGTCGGCGGTGGGATCAAGGATGATCGCCCGTTAAAAGCCATCCAGACCGGTGGTCCGATGGGTGGTTGTCTGCCAGCTCAATATCTTGACCTGCCAGTGGACTATGAAGAGATCACCAAGGCCGGGTCCATCATGGGATCCGGAGGCCTGGTGATCATGGACGATGAGACCTGCATGGTGGACATCGCTCGCTTTTTCATGGAATTTACCCAGGATGAATCCTGCGGAAAATGCACCCCCTGTCGGGTAGGTACACGCCGTATTTTGGAGATACTGGAACGTATTTGTGCAGGCAAAGGTCAGCCAAGTGACCTGGATACCCTGGATTATCTTTGCGATGAGATCAGGCAGGACAGTTTGTGCGGTCTAGGTCAGGGTGCCCCAAATCCAGTTGTGACTACGCTCAAGCATTTCCGTGAGGAATACGAAGCCCATATCCTGGAGAAACGCTGCCCGGCTAAAGTATGTAAGCCATTGATTCGTTATGAGATCATCGACGGCGTTTGCACAGGTTGTACGGTTTGCGCTCGTAATTGCCCGGTCAACGCCATCAGCGGTGAACGCCGCCAGACGCATGTCATCGATCCGGATATATGTGTGCGCTGCGGAATCTGCAAACAAGTTTGTAACTTTAACGCAATTGAGATTAATTAACCTGTTCAACGTCCTTCGAAGCCCTTGATATCATACTGATTACCAGGAGGTTACAAATGGCAGTTGTTCGTAAAGATGGCGAGGTAGTGGTCAAGGCAGTGAAAACTGCGGTTGATCGCTACGGTGCTTCACAAGATGAGTTGATTCCAATACTGAATGATGTAAACCGGAGTTTGGGTTACCTTCCTGGTGAAGCATTGGATGAAATCAGCCGTGCACTCAAGGTTCCTAAAAGCCAGCTGTTTTCAGTGGCCAGCTTTTATCGTATGCTTTCAACGAAGCCGCATGGCGAACATGTCATTCAATTCTGTGAAAGCGCTCCTTGCCACGTCGCAGGTGGGCGCGAGGTCTGGCAGGCGATCAAGGATTATCTTCACATCGATGAAGATGAGACCACCCCGGATGGAAATTGGACACTGCAGACCACCAGTTGCCTGGGTTTGTGCGCCGTTGGCCCCGTGATGGTTGTCGATGATGATATTTATGGCAATGTGAGCGCTGACCAGGTTGCCGGCATCCTGGCGAAGTATGAGGCATAGGAGACTACGATGAAAGCATATCGATCCATGGTCCTGGTTTCCAGCGATGCTCGCAGCCTTGAACGCGGCGCAGACGAGGTTTTCAAAGCACTACAAAGAGAGGTTCACAATTACGGACTCGATAATGAGATTTCTCTAACAATGGTCGGAGACATTGGCCGGCATGATGCGGCTCCTCTGGTCATTGTTTACCCAGAAGCTGTAATTTACGGTCCGGTATCAAAGGATGATGTCCCCTACCTGGTTGAAGAACACCTCTACAAAGGACGCATCGCCTCCAGCCTCCAGGCACCAGTCCGCGAACTTTCAGGAAAAATTTCCTGGCTGAATACACGCAAAGGTACCCTACCCGCTGAACAGCGTATCGTGTTGGAACGCGCCGGTATCATCGATCCGGATTCCATCGACGATTACATCATTCACGATGGATACACTGCCCTCGCCAGAGCCATTACAGAAATGACTCCGGAGGAGATTTATACAACACTGGAAAAATCAGGTTTACGCGGCCGCGGCGGCGCAGGATTTCCTACCGGAACCAAGTGGAAATTCGTGCGCAAGGCGGTTGGAAACAAAAAATATGTCATCTGCAATGCAGATGAAAGTGAGCCCGGCACCTTCAAGGACCGCCTGATCTTGGAAGGCGACCCGCACTCCATCATCGAAGCGCTGGCGATCGCAGCTTACACTGTTGGAGCTGATGAAGGCTACTTGTATATCCGCGGTGAATACAACCTTGCCCAGGAAAGAGTTTCACGCGCAATTGCCCAGGCGAAGGCCATGGGGTTCCTGGGTGAGAATATTTTCGGCACCGGCTTCAACTTCGAACTGCATGTCCATAGCGGCGCCGGAGCCTATATCTGCGGTGAAGAAACGGCACTGATCGAATCCATCGAGGGCAAACGCGGTGAACCACGTGCCCGTCCACCTTACCCCACGACCAATGGATTGTGGAACAAACCGACTTTGGTGAACAACGTGGAAACCTTAGCCAATGTCGCGCCCATCCTGCGCAATGGTCCGGACTGGTATCGTAGTTTTGGACCTGCTTCCAGCCCGGGTACAAAAGTTTATACCATCCTCGGGAATGTGAATTCCACAGGGCTGGTCGAAGTTCCCATGGGGATCACGTTGCGCGAAGTCATCGCCATTTACGGCAAGGGCATGAAGGAAGGAAAGACCTTCAAACTTGCTCAAACTGGCGGTTCCTCCGGGTCGATCATCCCTGCCAGCCTGCAGGATACGCCCATGGATTTCGATTCCTTTACCAAAGCGGGCGTTGCCCTCGGGTCTGGAGCTTTACTCATCTGTGATGAAGATACCTGCGTTGTTGACCTGGCCAAGGTTCTGCTCAATTTCTTCCGCAAAGAATCATGCGGTAAGTGCAACCCCTGCCGCATTGGTAACCAACGCGCTTTTGAAATTCTTACCAATATATCAGAGGGTACGGGGCAGTTGAAAGATCTGGATGATATGCTCTTATTGAGCGATAACCTCTACCAGCTTTCCAACTGCGGACTTGGTCAAACCGCTGGCGCCCCGATCCGCGATATCCTGACCTACTTCCGCGCCGAAGTTGAAGCACATATCCGGTTAAAAGTATGCCCCGCGGGAATTTGCCCGATGAGTGGGAAAAGAATTTAAACTTCATTGACAGGAGATTTGATTATGGTCACTGTTACGATTGATGGCAAGACATTCGAAGTACCCGAAGGGACTACCCTGCTGCGCGCTGCCCAGAGCCAGGGAATTGATATCCCCACGCTTTGCGATCACCCCCATCTGACCCCTTACGGCGGCTGCCGCTTGTGCCTGGTGGAAGTAGAAGGCGCCAGGACTCTTCAGCCATCCTGCACGCTCCCGGTGTCTCCCAATATGGTGGTCAAAACAGATACCAAGCGCGTGCTGGATGCCCGCCGGTTCGTACTCACCCTCATTTTTAGCGAACGCAACCATTTTTGCCCTTATTGCCAGGTGAGTGGCGGAGATTGCGAACTGCAGAATGCCGCTTACCACGAAGGGATGACCCATTGGCCACTGCAGCCTAACTGGACGCCGTATCCAATGGATGCATCCCATCCTTACATCATCATGGAAAACAACCGCTGCATCCTTTGCCGGCGCTGTGTTCGCGCGTGCGGTGAGTTGATCGGCAACTATACACTCGGATTTGAAGAACGCGGTGCAAAAAGCATCCTGGTGGCAGATACCGGCGTACCCCTTGGCGAAAGCACCTGTATTTCCTGCGGCAGCTGTGTTCAGGTATGCCCCACCGGCGCGCTCATCGACCGCTGGAGCGCTTATCACGGGCACGAGACCGCCTTCGATGTTACAAAAACCATTTGTGTCGGCTGCTCGGTCGGCTGCGGCATCGACGTCCTTTCACGCGACAACAACCTGGTTCGGGTAGAAGGGAATTGGGACGCAGCGGTGAATGAAGGCGTCATTTGCGAGGTTGGTCGATTTAAACCTCTGGCGGATAAATGCGACCGTGTGGTTACCCCCATGATCCGAAAGAATGGAACCCTGAAGGCCGCCACCTGGGACGAAGCCATTTCCGCAATCCAATCTGGATTAACACCGCTCAAGGGAAAGAAATCTGACGGTTTGGCAGCATTAGTGTCCACACGTTTGCCTGCTGAAACACTCTATGCATTCAAACAATTGTTTGGAAGCCATCTGGACGCAGAGATCGTGACAACTATTGAGGACAGCACATCTTACGAAGCCATCTCATCCTATGCCCGCAAGTTAGGGTAATCGTTCGAATCCAACCTGGCTGCGCTGGAGTCCAGTGATGGCGTGATGGTTCTCTCGGTCGATTTGGTGAAAGACCACCAGGTGGCTGGTTTCTTTGTCAAACGCAACCTGGCAAAGGGCACCAGGCTGCTTGTTTTGGACGAAAATGAAAATGGATTGGATGCGATTTCGAATAAATCCATTAAACCCGGAAAAGCCGCAAAAGCCGACGTTTTGAAAGGCTTATCCGCCGCTGTTGTGAAACTCGGGCTTGCCAAAGGACCTACTGCCCTCAAAGTAGAGGACCTCGACAAATACGCTGCGAAGACAGGAATTTCCACTGACGACTACCTGGATGCCGCTTTTGTGATCGCATCGGCTGAGAAACCAGTCGTCGTTTACGACCGCTATGATGACCTGCCCGGATTGTTGGAATTCGCTGCGCTGATCAATGCAGAGCTGATGTCTGTCAAAGGACTGGCGAACACGCTAACTGCAGCCCAACTTGGTCTTGAAAAGGTCAACCAGGCGCATGACTACCAGGCAGCCTTTATCGCCCTGGGAGATGACGAGATTTCGCAAAAATTACACAAAGAAATCGAGAAGATCCCCTACAAGGTCGTGGTCGCCAGTTATTCCACGGCGCTGACCGCTGGAGCGGATGTCGTCCTGCCGGCAGCCAACTGGCTTGAACAGGGCGGACATTACATCAGCCTGGATGGTCGCGTACAGGAAGCCCATGCAGCCCTTAAACCTGCCGATGAGATTTGGACAGTTGCGAATACCTTGCAGGCACTGGCTGATAAATTTGGTGTTAAGATTGATGGAGATTGGATGAAATCGATCCATGAAACCATTAGCCCTGTTGAAATTGTTGCTTAACTTTTACGATTAGGAGTGAGTATGGCTAAACCCAAAGTTTCCTCTGATTGGTTGGCTGGCTGCGCCGGATGTCACATGTCATTGCTTGACATGGACGAACGGATTGCCACGATCATTGAACTCGCGAATTTACGATCAACACCGATCACGGACATGAAAGAACCGGATGAAAGTGGGGTTGATGTTGGAATCCTTGAAGGCGGCGTGAACAACTCTGCCAACGAGGAAGTGGCTCACCGCATGCGTTCCAGGTGTAAAACTTTAGTGGCGCTGGGAGATTGCGCAGTTTTTGGCGGGGTTCCTGCCATGCGTAATTTCTTCAAACTCGAAGATGCTTTACGCCGTGCTTATGTTGAAACCGAGAGCACTGACGAAAGCGGAAAGATCCCGGATGATCCCGAACTGGCTGTTCCAACCAAAGTCCGCGCGCTGAGTGAAGTTGTTCCAGTGGACGTTTTTGTACCCGGCTGTCCGCCTGACGCCGATATGATCTTCTATGTGCTCAGTGAACTGGCGCAGGGGCGTAAACCTGAGTTGAAGGGTGACAAGCTTTCCTGGTATTAATTTTAGGAGGTATATTGTATGGTCGCACAAAAGATAACTATCGAACCTGTAACCCGCATCGAAGGTCACGCCAAGGTCACTATCCGCATGAACGAAGCCGGAAAAGTGGACCATGCTTACTTGCATGTCAACGAATTTCGCGGTTTTGAGAAATTCTGCGAAGGCCGTATGGTCTTCGAAATGCCTTTGATCACCCCCCGAATTTGCGGGATATGCCCGGTTAGCCATCACTTGGCCTCAGCCAAAGCCGGCGATGATGCCTTCGGAGCCCCGCCTCCCCGCCCGGCAGCTTTATTGCGCGAACTCATGCATATGGGTCAGGTCGTCCAGAGCCATGGGATGCATTTCTTTGAACTCGCCGGACCGGATCTATTGCTCGGATTTGATACCGACCCTGAGACTCGCAATGTGGCCGGCATTCTCGCTGCCAACCCCGCATTAACTTTGAAAGCCATCAACCTGCGCAAGTGGGGACAGGAGATCATCCACATCCTGGGCGGTCGCCGCATTCATCCTTCATTTGCCGTTCCCGGTGGCGTCAATAAAGCCTTATCTCAATCTGAACGGGAGACAATCCTGGCAGGTTACGATGACGTGATCGACACTATCAAGACCGGTTTGGCCATTATGTGGGATTGGGCTGAAAAGAATATGGAAGACATCAACAAGTTTGGCGTCTTCAAGACCGGATACTTTGGTCTGGTCAAGCCCGGGAATACCCTCGAACTTTATGATGGCGAAATCCGGTTGATCGATCGTGACGGTGTGGAACTGGAAAAATTCGAACCGCGTTACTACCTGGACTACATTGCTGAACACGTTGAAAACTGGTCTTACTTGAAGTTCCCGTATTATAAGAAATTGGGCTGGCCAAACGGCGTTTATCGCGTGGGTCCGCTGGGACGCTGCAATAACTCCGATCGAATTGCCACACCTCTGGCAAACGAAGAATTGAAAAAATTCAAAGCTTTCAACAACGGAAAACCGGTAGAGAACACTCTTCACTATCACACTGCCCGATTGATCGAAACGTTGTATGCCGCAGAGAATGTTAAGGTTCTCCTGGAAGATCCTGATATCCTCAGCAAGGACATTCTCAACACTTGCCGCGACCCGAAACCGGAAGGAATCGGTGTCATAGAAGCCCCGCGCGGAACATTGATCCATCATTACTGGGTCAAGGAAACCGGTCAGATCGAAAAGGTCAACCTGATCGTGTCAACAGGTCACAACAACTATGCCATGAGTGAAGCCGTGGACAGCGTAGCGAAGACCTACATCACCGGACCGGAAGTGCACGAAGGTTTGTTGAATCGCGTTGAAGCTGCCATTCGCGCCCATGACCCCTGCCTCTCCTGCTCCACCCATGCAGTCGGCCAGATGCCCATGATCGTGGAAGTTCGCGACGCACAGGACCAATTGATCCAGACCCTGTCCCGCGACTGATCAGGCAAGGAAGTTCACACATTTTCAAGCGATGTCCTGTTCATTTTCAGGGCATCGCTTTTCTAAGAGGCGATATTGAGAACACTAATTATCGGTTACGGAAATTTCGATCGACAGGATGACGGGCTTGCCTGGCATGTTCTGAAAGAAGTACGCAAATTGCTGGACATGGATGCACCTGAAAGTGTACCGGAATACTTTGACCGTGACGGGGATACAGTTTTTGTGTTCAAACTGCAACTTTTACCTGAAGACGCGGAAGAAATCGCCCGATTTGAGCGCGTATGCTTTATTGACGCCCACACCGGCGCTGTTCCAGAGCCAGTCCATGTCGAACAACTGTTGTCCGCCTGGCAGCACTCTCCGTTGACTCACCACCTGACTCCAAACTCATTATTATCCATGATCCAGGCAGTGTATGGCAAATCTCTACCGGCAATCCTCGTATCGGTGCGGGGATACGAATTTGAATTCACCAATTCACTTTCCGGGAGGTCAGCTTTACTGGTGCCACAAGCAGCAAATATCATCTACAATTGGATAAGAGAAGCACAATCTTCAAATTGATGAGGTTTCTGCATGTCCACTCCTTCTGTTGAGCTGCCCGTTACTCCACCTCAAATGCTCGAACGCGCGGTTTCAGTTTCTGAATCAAAAGTTTCCATGCCTGCAGGAAAAACCTTCCTCTCTGCCATCCTGGCTGGCATGTTCATTGCTTTTGGGGGTGTGTTTTCGACGGTGATCGCAACCGGAACCGGACAAACTTTACCCTACGGTGTCATGAAACTGCTGCAGGGTGTTGTGTTCTCACTTGGTTTGATCCTGGTTGTCGTCGGTGGCGCTGAATTGTTCACCGGTAAGATGCTCATGGTGACAGGGCTAAGCTATCACAAGGTCAGATGGTCTGGTGTATTGAAGAATTGGGGGGTAGTCTATATTGGCAATTTTGTTGGCTCACTTCTTGTAGCCGCTTTGATCTTGTTGGGAAAGTGTTACCAGTTCGCCGGCGGCGAGTATGGACTATCCATGCTCAAAATAGCTGCAACAAAGGCTGGGTATCAGCCATTACAGGCGTTCGCCCTGGGTATTCTGTGCAATATCCTGGTTTGCCTGGCAGTCTGGCTGACTTATTCAGCAAAAAACACAACGGACAAGATAATGGCGGTTCTCTTCCCCATCTCCGCCTTCATCGCCGCAGGTTTTGAGCATAGCGTTGCCAATATGTACCTGGTTCCAGTCGGCTTGCTTCTAAAAATACTGCATCCCGTTTTCGTGATGAACTCGGGTCTTGAACTCTCATCTCTAACTTGGCCAGCCTTTCTAATAAATAACCTGATCTCTGTCACGATTGGCAACATGGTTGGCGGGATCTTCTTTGTGGGTCTGGCTTACGTTGTAATCTACAAAAAGAACGTAATAAATTCCTGACACTTACCCTTTCTAATTGTGACGGATTGCACTTATTTTGTATCTGCATAGATGATATTCTATGCAATAACACACAGGTTCATTATGGATCACACCGCCGACATTTCGCTTATTAAGAAGATTCCAATATTTCTTGACCTTACAACTGGGCAAGTGGAAAAGCTATCCGCCATTGCCAGACTGATGGAGATCAATCCCGGCGAATCGCCCATTCACGAGGGGGATTAACTGGGTGATGTGTTTTTTCTTCTGGAAGGTGAAGCAAAAGTAGAAATCCACATACCCACAAAAGGGTTGGTTGAAACCAGTCGTCTTGGTACGTTTGATATCCTGGGCTGGTCTGGTATGACCCCGGTTGTGCGCCAGCGCACAGGAACCGTTACTGCTATCACCCATTGCTGGTTGCTGCGCTTCAATAGAGAATTACTATCCGATCTCTGTGAAGAAGACCATAATTTGGGATACCTTTTTTATCGACGCCTGGCGAATGTGGTCGCCACCAGTTTTCTCACAACCAGGTTGGAGATGATGAATTTCCTTGTCCGGGTCGAAAATCACGCCGAGTAAAACGCCAGAAATTGCACCATTTATGTCTGATTCAGGTATAATTT
>DAONEZ010000031.1:0-10853 GCA_035403345.1 Anaerolineaceae bacterium | reverse complement strand
ATCCCTTGGAAGGATGCCCACCACTTTCCCGCGATACATGACCGCGATCCTGTCGCAGATGAGCAGCAGCTCATCCAGGTCTTCTGACAGCAGCAGGGCGGAAGCGCCGGTGGAAGCGTGTTCCAGCAGTTTTTTGTAAACGAAATCCATCGAAGGAATGTCCAGGCCGCGTGTGGGGTTGTGTGCCACCATCAATTTCGACGGCTGCGAAAAGGCGCGCGCGATCATGACGCGCTGGATGTTGCCTCCAGACAGGTTGCCGCCAATATCATCAGGACCGGTGGTCTTGATGTTGTATTCGGCGATCATCTTGCGGGAGCTATCGAACACGTTCTTCCAGTTAATTATGCCCTTGCGGCTATACGGTTCCAACTTGTGATAGCCGAGGATGAGGTTGTGGGCGACGCTGGTCTTGTTGAGGAATCCGTCTGCCAGGCGATCTTCGGGGATGTAAACGAAGCCCTCAGCGATCCGTTCGGTAGTCAATTGGGAAGTAATATCCTTTCCCATGAAACTCACCTTTCCGGTGGTTACAGGTTGGATTCCCATGACCACCTCAGCGAGTTCGCGTTGACCATTGCCTGCCACGCCGGCAACCCCCAGGATCTCGCCAGCCTTGATGCTCAGTGAGATATCGGTTAATTCCTGGATCTTGAGGGAATTGATCTTCGAGACACCCTCCAGGGTGAGCGTTTGTTCACGCCCTTCGCTGGCAGCGCTTTGTTCGCGCGTGGTGAACATAACGCTTTTTTCCAGGTTCATGTTGTCGCCCACCATGGCACGTACCAGCATTTCATCGCTGGCGTCCTTGCGGGTGAGGCTGATGACGTTCTTGCCCTCCCGCAGCACGCTGATGCGGTCGCAGATCGACAACACTTCGCGCAGCTTGTGGGTGATAAAAACGATGCTCAGACCTTCCCGAACCATGATCTTCAATGTCTCAAAAAGCGAGTCAACTTCCTGCGGGATGAGGTTGGTGGTGGGTTCATCAAGGATCAAAATATTGACCCCGCGGTAAAGTGTCTTAAGGATCTCAACTTTCTGGCGGGTGCCCATGGGGAGCGTTTCCACCCGCGCAGAAAGGTCAATTTCAAGTCCAAAACGTTCACACAGTTGCTTTATTGCTTTTTCTTCCACCTGGTAATTCGAGGTGAGCGGACGGGATACTTTCGATCCGAGGATAATGTTTTCGAGCACGGTGTAGTTATTGATCTGAAGGAAGTGCTGGTGCACCATGCCGATGCCCTGGCGGATGGCGTCTTTGGGTGAAAGGATCGTAACGGGTTTATCGTTGAGCAGGATCTTGCCGGAATCGGCCCGGTAAAGACCATAAAGAATGTTCATTAGAGTGGTCTTCCCGGCGCCGTTCCCACCTAACAACCCCAGGATTTCCCTGTGTTTGAGCTCAAAATTAACCTGACTCAAGGCAACGACCCGGTCAAAGCTCTTGTCAACCTGTTGCATCACCAGAATATTGTCTTGTTCCATATGACCATCCTGTTCTTGTAATTTTGAAACTTCCGGGGTGAGATCAAGAAACGATCATTCTGCTCAGCCCCGGAAGTAACAAATCAAGCGAAAAACACTATTCTTACTTGGCGGATTTTACCTCGGTGGAATCTTTTAATACCGTGATCTCGCCGCTGATAACTTTATTGACGATCTCTTCGACCTGGGCAGCAACTTCAGCGCTGACGTTCTGGAGCGGGAGCTGCAGTTTTACGCCAGTATCAAATCCCAGGGGATAATATCCACCGGTCTGGCCGCCCTGGATGCTGGTGATGATGTCCACAAGCGGGCCGGCGAAGTCGTAGAGAACGGAGGTGATGTAGTTCTCAGGACCAAAACTGGTCTTGTCGATGTATTTGGCGGTGATGAGGATCTTCTTGTCGGTGGTGGCTTTGGCGGCTTCGAAAACGCCCACCATGCCCAGGTTAACTGAACCCATGATCACGTCCACGCCATCGGCGATGAGGGCATCGGCCAGTTGGCGGGTCTTGGCAGGATCATTGAAGTCAGCGGTCCATACAGGCACGAGCTCAACATCCGAACCCAGGTCAGCGATGGCTTGCTGGATGGCGTGAACTTCCTGGTAGGAGAAGGGCAGGGCCTGTCCGCCAAGGTAAGCGATCTTCTTGGTGGTGGAGGCCAGGGCAGCGGTTGCGCCGATGCCATAGTAACCAATGTTGAAGTTGCGGTCGATCATCCACAGGTTGGCAGGAGCGTTCTCGATGGCGGAATCACCTTCAGCGATGAAGACGACTTCGGGGAAAAGCTTGGCCAATTCCACTGTCTGGGTCACGAACTGTCCGCCGTGCGTCCAGATGATGTTGTAACCGGCGTCGATGTATTCGCGCATGACACGGTCAACATCCGGAACGGGAACGCTTTCAGAGTACACCGCTTCGATGCCGAGAGATTTCTGGGCTTCGGTCATGCCAACATAGGCCAGGGTGTTGTAGTCATTATCAGTAATGACACCCGGGAAAATGGCGGCCAGCTTGTACTCTTTGGCGGGTTCTTCCGCCACGGGGGCTTCGGTTACCGCGGGAGCTTCGGTCGCGACCGGTTCCTCAACCACAGGGGCTTCGGTGGGGACGGGGGTTGCCTTGGCGCAGGCAGCCAGAGCCATCGCGAGGACCAGGACAACAGAAACCAAAACGAGGACTTTCTTTTTCATCTTCTTTCTCCTTACATAAGATTCGGGTATGTTCACCCGTTTGAGCGGTATATAACCAATTAAATAATACCGGAAATTCATGATTTTTCAATTGTGGCATTTGACATAAAAAAACCGTGCAAAACTAAAGATTGACATTACATATGTATTCAAGTTATAATCCCGCTGCAGTTGATCTTTAGAGTCAATAACCATTCGACGAGGTGAGCATCTACGATTTGTATCGCCCTGGTTTACCGGATGTAACGGATTTGCGGATCGGCTGCGCTGGCAACAGTCGATTTTTTATTCCCCTGGCGAAGGGAGGTGAGGACCAATGGCTTCTGTAGTTTTACGACCCAATGAATCACAGGATTCACTACTGAAACGCTTTCGCAAGAAGGTGGTGAAAAGCGGTGTGCTGAGCACCATCCGCCGCAAGCGCTGGTTTGTCTCCAAGAGCGAAAACCGCCGGGCTGAGAAAAAGAAGGCCATCCGCCGCATCAAACGCCGCCAATATACCAGGGTGGGTGAGTAAACCGGTTTTTGGTCGTTCAGCCGTGAGGCTGGAAAGGAGTTTTGATGGCCAAGGAAGAAGATAAGATACAGGTTGAAGGCGAAGTGATCGAAGCCCTGCCCGGAACCCAGTTCCGTGTTCGGCTCGAAAACGGGCATGAAGTGCTTGCCTACCTCTCCGGACGCATGCGCAGGTACTACATTCGCATCCTGCTCGGCGACCATGTGAAGGTGGAGATGAGTCCCTATGACCTGACCCGCGGACGCATTGTGTTCCGCAAACGCAAAGACGAGCAAGTGGGCGAGTCTCTCGTGTAAAAGAATTAGATCCCCTGAGTGAAAACCAGGGGATCTTTGTTTAAGAAAATCTTGTCCGCGAATTATCGCGAATTAGGCAAATAAATAAAAATCATAAACCTTAGTCCACAAATTACACAGACTTAACCAATGATTACGTACCCTATGGTTTTTGCCAACCCTGGTTAATAATGTAGAGGCGACCAATCGGTCGCCCCTACGTGTATTATGTTAGTTATTCTGATTTCCTTGCGTCTTTGCCCGTGACCTCTCTTTGCGGCTTTGCGAGAGGCTTTTACTCTTTCGGCTCTTCCGGCTTCGTATAAGCCATGGCAGCCATCTGCTTGTAGAGCTCCCACTTGCGCGCGGCGAACTCGCTGGCTTCGTTCATCAGCATCTCGGCGCGGGCTTCGTCGCTCTGCAGCAGCATGCGGTAACGCGTCTCGTTGTAGGCGTAGTCCTTCACCGCCACGGTCGGTTCGCGGCTGTCGAGCTGCAGCGGGTTCTTGCCCTCGTCAGCCAGGGCAGGGTTGTATCGGTAGAGCGGCCAAAGCCCGGTCTGGGTGGCCAGCTTCTGCTGCTCCAGCCCCTTGGACATGGTGATGCCGTGCGCGATACAGTGGCTGTAAGCCACGATCAGGGAGGGACCGGGGTAGGCATCCGCTTCGATGAAGGCCTTGAGCGTCTGGATGTCGCTGGAGCCCATGGCCACATTTGCCACGTAGATATTGCCGTACGACATGGCCATCAGTCCCAGGTCCTTCTTACCCAGGCCTTTGCCTTTGGCCGAGAACTTTGCCACGGCAGCCAGCGGGGTGGCTTTGGAGGACTGACCGCCGGTATTGGAATACACTTCGGTATCCAGCACCAGTACGTTCACGTTGCGCCCGGAGGCCAGTACGTGGTCGAGACCGCCGTAGCCGATGTCATACGCCCAACCGTCGCCGCCGATGATCCACACGCTCTTTTTCACCAGCGCATCCGCCACGCCCAGCAGCATGCCGGCTTTGGGGTGTTTGCTGGAGGCCAGCTTGTCCTTGAGCGCTTCCACGCGCTTGCGCTGCTCGCGGATGGCTGTGCCGTTGGACTGGTCGGCGTTGAGGATCTCACCCACCAGGTCATCGCCCAACTCCGCGCCCATTTCCGCCAGCATTTCGCGGGCGAACTCGCCCTGCTTGTCCAGCGTCAGGCGCATGCCCAGGCCGAACTCGGCGTTGTCTTCAAAGAGGGAATTGGCCCAGGCGGGTCCGCGTCCCTGGTTGTTGACCGCCCAGGGGGTGGTGGGCAGGTTGCCGCCATAGATGGAGGAGCAGCCGGTGGCATTGGCCACCACGGCACGGTCACCGAAGAGTTGAGAAACCAATTTGATGTAGGGAGTCTCGCCGCAGCCTGCGCAAGCGCCGGAGAACTCGAACAGCGGGGTGATCAACTGGGAGGATTTCACCTGGTTGGGATTGAATTTATCCGGGTCAGGCTCGGGCAGCGAGAGGAAGAAGTCCCAATTCTTGGCTTCGCTCTCGCGCAGGGGCAGCTGCGGCGACATGTTGATGGCCTTGCGCAGCGGGTTCTGCTTGTCCTTGGCCGGGCAGTTCTCCACGCACAGGCTGCAGCCAGTGCAATCTTCCGGCGCCACCTGGATGGTGAACTTGTAGCCGGGGAATTCCTTGAAGTTGCCATCCTTGGATTTGAAGGTCGGCGGGGCATCTTTGAGCAGCGCGGGGTCGTACACCTTTTCGCGGATGACCGCGTGCGGGCAGACAAAGGCGCACTTGCCGCACTGGATGCACAGGTCGGGCTCCCACACGGGGATCTCGAGGGCGATGTTGCGTTTTTCCCAGCGCGTGGTGGCGGAGGGGAAGGTGCCGTCCACGGGGAAGGCGCTAACAGGTAGATCATCACCTTTGAATGCGATGATGTCACCAAGCACGTCCACCACGAATTCGGGGGCTTCGGCGGGCACTGCCGGACGGCGTTGTTTTGTGCTCGTGGCAGCAGCCGGGATGGGGATCTCGAACAGGTTGGCCAGGGTGTGATCCACGGCGTCGAAGTTCTGCTTCACCACGGCTTCGCCGCGTTTGCCGTAGGTCTTCTGGATGGATTTCTTGATCTCTTTGATGGCCTGTTCGCGCGGTAGAACTCCACTGATGGCAAAGAAGGCGGTCTGCATGATGGTGTTCACGCGCCCGCCCATGCCGGTCTGGGAAGCCACTTCATTTCCGTTCACGATGTAGAAGCGCAGCTTCTTGGCGATAATATCCTGTTGCACTTCCACGGGCAGCTTATCCCATACCTCGTCTTTACCATAAACGCTGTTGAGCAGGAAGACCGCGCCGGGGGCGGCGTATTTGAGCATGTCCAGCCATTCCAGGAATGAGAACTGGTGGCAGGCCACGAATTGCGCGTCTTCGTATTCGATCAGGTAGGGGGCGCGGATGGGTTCGGGTCCAAAGCGCAGGTGAGAGATGGTGACCGAGCCGGATTTCTTGGAATCGTAATAGAAGAATCCCTGTGCGTCGTTGGGGGTGTCTTCGCCGATGATCTTGATGGAGTTCTTGTTGGCGCCCACGGTGCCGTCGGAGCCCAGGCCAAAGAACACGCAGCGCACGGTCTTCGGATCGGCGATCTTGAAGCTGCGATCATATTCGATGCTGTTATGGGTGACGTCATCCTTGATGCCCACGGTGAAGTGGTTCTTGGGGGCGGGTTTCAGCAGCTCATCGAACACTCCCTTGACCATGGCCGGGGTGAATTCCTTGGAGGACAGGCCGTAGCGTCCGCCGAAGATGCGCGGGGCGGTCTTGAAGGGAGCCTTTCCAGCTGCCAGGGCTTCGTTGATGGCGGTGACTACGTCCAGGTAGAGCGGTTCGCCGATGGCGCCGGGTTCCTTGGTGCGGTCCAGCACGGCGATGGTCTTGACCGTGGCGGGCAGGGCGGATACGAAGGCATCCACATCGAACGGGCGGTACAGGCGCACGTTCACCACGCCCACCTTGCGCCCGGATTTATTGAGGAACTTGACCGTCTCCTCGGTGGTTTCGGCTCCGGAACCCATGAGGATGATGATTTCGGTGGCATCCGCAGCGCCGGTGTAATCGAACAGGTGATAGGCGCGCCCGGTCAATTTGGCGAAGCGGTCCATGGCTTTTTGCACGATGGCGGGGGTGGCCAGGTAGAAGGGGTTGCAGGTCTCGCGCGCCTGGAAGTATACATCGGGGTTCTGCGCTGTGCCGCGGATGACAGGGTGCTCAGGCGAGAGGGCGCGCTTGCGGATCTCGGCAATGCGATCCTCGTCGATCATGGCTTGCAGGTCTTCGGGGCAGAGCTGCTCGATCTTGTTCACTTCGGCGGAAGTGCGGAAGCCGTCGAAGAAGTGCACAAAGGGCACGCGCGCTTCCAGGGTGGCGCTGTTGGCGATGAGCGCCTGATCCTGCGCGGTCTGTACTGAGTCGGAGGCCAGGAAGGCGAAGCCAGTCTGGCGGGCAGCCATCACGTCGGAGTGGTCACCGTAAATGGAGAGGGCGTGCGCGGCGATGGTGCGGGCGGCCACGTGGAACACGGTGGGTGAAAGCTCACCGGCGATCTTGTACATGTTGGGGATCATCAACAGCAACCCCTGCGAAGCGGTGAAGGTGGTCGAGAGCGACCCGGTCTGCAGGGCGCCATGCACTGCGCCGGCTGCGCCGCCTTCGGATTGCATTTCCATCACCGAGGGCACCGTGCCCCACAGGTTTTTCTTGCCGGCTGCCATCCAGGCATCGGCGTGCTCGCCCATGCTGGAGGACGGCGTGATCGGGTAAATGGCGATAACCTCGGCCAACTGGTAGGCAACGTTGGCAACGGCTTCGTTCGCATCGATCGTGAGCAGGTTTCTTTTCATGTTTTCTCCATGTTGCTTAAAAAAATAGGTAAAAAAACACCTTGAGTCGCTGAAGTGGTTCATACGATTATAATGCATAAAAATCGGGATTTCTTGAATCTCTGTTTCCATTCTTACCCCAACCCCCACCGTTTTCACTACGCGATCCTATCGTTTGGTACAATCTTTCATAATCCAATAAGGAATTGGCGATCGCATGCATCCTGGCAAAAAAGGAAACAATAAATTGAGCGCTTACCTGGTCATTGGCATTCTCGGGGCACTGATCACCGGCCTCGCTATCGGGACGCAATCCACTCTCTCCAGCCGCATCGGGACGCTGATCGGCACGCTGCGAACCGGCGTGATGATGAACATGGTCGGCGGCGGGATCGCCGGAATCATTTTCCTCATCCTTATGTTTGTGAACGGGAAAGCCTACGCCAAAGCCCCGCCCCAGGCCTGGCTGCTGCTGGTCATCGCGGGCGCGTTAGGCATCATGATCATCACGGGTGTGTCGTTCTCGCTGCAGCGCGCCGGCGTGGCGACTGGACTGGCCACCATTGTTCTTGGGCAGATGGTGGTGTCGTTGATCTCAGATGCCAAAGGCTGGGGCGGCGCAGCTCCCATCCCGGTGACATTGCCGCGCATTTTGGGTCTCATTTTGATCGCTGCCGGGGTGTTTTTGCTCATCCCGAAAAGATAATGTAGGGTGGGCTGAAAACGTGCCGTCTCACAATTCATCTATTAGTACGACCATTTGTATTGACCAACATCGATACGGAATCCAACCGTTTTCACCCCACCTTTTTCCCGTTTGATTGACCGCGTGTGGTGGGTTGAAAACCCGGTTCGGATTGATCTTCAAATCAAATTGTTGATCGGGTTTTCAACACCCCCTACAAATATTTCTCCGCCAACAATAACACCGCCAAACTCTTGCTGTCCCTGATCTCGCCCGCCGCGGCCATCTCCTTCACCTTTGCGAGGGGTATCTTCACCAGGTCCAAAAACTCGTCGCTGTCCGGCGAGAGCGGGTCGTGCTGCAGCCCTTTTGCCAGGTAGCAATACATATATTCGTTGGCATATCCCGGGGTCATGTAGAACTCGCCCAGCGGGATCAACTCGCGCGCCGCCATGCCCGTTTCCTCGCGCACCTCGCGCTCCGCCGTGCGCAGTGGCTCCTCGCCCTCCTCCACCTTGCCGGCCGGCAGCTCCAGCAGGAATCCGCCCGCGCCGATGCGGTACTGGCGCACGAAATACACCTGCCCCTCGTCATCCACCGGCAGGATGGTAACCGCGTTCTGGATGTCGACCAGGTCGTAATCGCGGGTCTTGCCGTCGGGAAAGGTCAGGTTGACCTTCTTGACCGAAAACAAGGGGGTTTTGAACACCTCTTTAGTATGGTTGATTCGGTAGGTCATGAGCGGGCTCCTTGCTTAAATTATACTGGCGGAAATTCATCCGCCAGTATAGTTGTGGTTCGACCTAATTAGGCTTAGGGGATCTGCAGGATCTGACCGGGCTTGAGCTTAGCGCCTAACTGCAGCCCGTTGGCATACATGATGGTATCCGGTGCCACGTCGCCATAATAGCAGGCGATTTTGCCGATGGTATCACCAGCCAGCACGGTGTAGGTGGCAGGGTGGGCATGCAAGGCGCGCTCGCCGCCAAAACTACCGCTCTGCGGAATGGTCAGCTTGGTGCCCACGGCAGGCTGGGAGTTCATGTTCATGCCGTTGGCGGCTAACAGGTCTCCAACGCTCACGTCAAAGCGGCGCGCGATGCAGTATAGGAATTCGCCTTCCTGGATCTTCCAGGATTTTGGTCGCCCGGGGGTGGGCGTGGGGTAAATAATGGCGGTAGCCGTTGCGGTGGCTTCAGGCGTGTCAAAAATGAAAGCCGGGGTGGCGGTTGCGCCGGGGGCTTCCGTTCCGGTTGGCGGCTGGGTCACGCCGGACTGCGGAGTGAGCGCCAGGGCGGTCTGCGTGCCTGCCAGGATGTCTTCCATGATCTGCGGCTTGGTGGCCACCGGGAAGGGGATCTCGCCCTCTTTGGTGGCGGTGGGAATCGGCGCGACGGACGCCGGCCGTTCGCAGGCTGCCAGCGCCAGGCTGACAATGGCGATAAGCACCAGGATGATAAATAACTTCTTTTTCATATACCTCTCCTTGTCACTGCAGACCGGAGTCTGCAGGATAACCCTCAATTTGAAAAATTACGGTCTTCTCTTTTTCCATAGTAGCACAAGCGTTGCGGATAGTCAAGAAATCCACCGTAGTCGGATTTCCTGTAAAATTAATACATCAAGGAAAAAAGGAGTCACGCGCGCATGAATATCTACTTTTCCTGTTCCATCACCGGCGGACGCAACGAGGAAGCCATCTACCAGGCGCTGGTGAGCGAGATGCTGGCCCTGGGTCACGACGTGCCCACCGCGCATCTCTCTTCGCCGGACGTGATGCTGATGGAAACGGTGGTGGACTCGGTGGAGATCTTCGAGCGTGATATGGCCTGGCTGCGCGGCTGCGATGCCGTGGTGGCGGAGGTCTCCTCTCCCTCGCATGGCGTGGGCTACGAGGTCGCCTACGGGCTCAACCTGGGCAAGCCGGTGCTGTGCCTCTACCAGCGCGGCAAGCGCGTCTCCAAGATCATCACCGGCAATACCACCCCCGGCCTGGTGAGGTGTGAATACAGTAACTTAGATGAAGCGCTCGCCTTCCTGCGCCAGTTCTTGCAGGAATTATGCAGAACCTGTGGAGAATGTTAGAAAGTTATTAGAGTGCCTGTACGGACTATTGATTAATTAATTGATTAGACTACAATAAAAATATGGAATACAGGGATTACTATAAGATTTTGGGCGTGGACCGCAAAGCCAGTCCCGATGAGATCAAGAAGTCCTTCCGCAAACTTGCCATGAAGTACCATCCTGACCGCAACAAGAACGACAAGGCCGCGGAAGAAAAGTTCAAAGAGATCAACGAAGCGTATGAGGTCCTCAGCGATCCCCAAAAACGGGAGCGCTATGACCAGTTGGGCAGCTCTTACAACGACTGGCAGTCGCGCGGCGGCAACCCGGGCAACTTCAACTGGGAGCAGTGGTACAACCGCGGTGGAGCCGGCGGGCAGCAGGGCCAGTACACTGGCACCGGCGACTTTGGCGATATCTTTGGCGGCTTTTCCGACTTCTTCTCCGCCATCTTCGGCGGCATGCCGGTGACCTCCGCACGCACGCAGCCCAGGCAGCAGGCCCGCCCCATGGCGTATGAGCAGAAAGTGCAGATCACGCTGGATGAGGCTTACCGCGGCACCCAGCGCATTTACCAGGTGGACAACCGCAAGATCGAAGTGAAGATCCCTGCCGGAGCGAAAACCGGCACCAAAGTTCGTGTCAGCGGCGGCGGCCCGACCCAGCCTGGCGCGTCGCGCTCCGACCTGTTCCTGGTGATCGAGGTGCTGCCGGATGCGCGCTTTTCCGTGAACGGCGCTGACCTGACCACCGAAGTGAAGGTGGACCTGCTC
>DAONEZ010000030.1:0-10859 GCA_035403345.1 Anaerolineaceae bacterium | reverse complement strand
GTGAGTGCCGGGCGATACACATGCGCCGACAATAAGTGGATAGAAAGCGTTCTGGCGCGCTTCGGGCATGCAGAAACGATCGCCTTCCTCGAGTCCTTTGGCGTGCTCACCTATGCCACGTCAGACGGCTGGTGCTACCCGCTCAGCGAATCAGCCCAGACCGTAGTGGACGCCTTTGCCAACGCGCTGCACCTGGCGGGCGTGCGCCTGCTGCTGGACCACAAGGTGACGATCCTGCGCGAAGATATCAACGGCTTTGAGATACTGTTCAAGACGCAGCAGCCGGTACGCTGCGAAACCCTGATCGTGGCGGCTGGAGGCGCGGCCTATCCCACGCTGGGATCGCGCGGGCAGCTCTTCCCGTGGCTGGCGCAACTGGGTCACACCGTGAACCCGCCTCTACCCGCCCTGGCGCCGGTACTGTGTGAGATGGATACCTATACGAAGTTACGTGGAGTGCGATTTGATGCACAGGTGCGTCTGTTTGATAAGGACAACCTGCTGGCCGAGACCACGGGCAACTTGATCTTCACGGAATGGGGGTTGAACGGCCCGGCGGTGATGGACCTGAGCCACCACGTCTCCGCGCGCGCGGGGCACGACCTGCGCCTGACGCTGAACCCCCTGTTCGCCAGCGAGGCGGCCCTGCGCAGCCTGCTGCGTGACAAGGCGGAGACCCCCACCCCGCTGCGGGTGCTGCTGGGGGCAGTGCTGCCGCCCAAGGTGCCGCCGGTGCTGCTGCAGATGGCCGGGCTCTCGCTAAATGCGAGCGTCAACGCCGTCAACCAGGCGCAACTGGAGAAATTGTTAAGATTGGCGACCGCCCTGCCCTTTAAGGTGACGGGAGTGCGCGGCTTCGAGTACTGCCAGGTGAGCACGGGCGGCGTGCCGGTGAGCGAGGTCGATCCGCTGACCATGCACTCGCGCCGGGTGCCGGGGCTGAGCCTGGCCGGCGAGACGCTTGACGTGGTGGGTCCATGCGGGGGATACAACCTGCAGTTTGCGTTCAGCGCGGGGGCCATTGCGGGTCTCAATGCCATCAGTTCAACGGATTGAAACGAGCACAAAACAAGAACAGAACACAAAAAAGCAAGAGCAGAACACAATAACCACGAAATAAACAAAAAACACCAAAAATCCAAGTAATCAGTGAACAGGTTTCAAAGAATCACGAGAATCGAGAAACGTGATCAGGCAACTACAGAGACCTGAGGACAGTACAAGAGCAGAACACAAAAGAGCAAGAACAGAACACAAAAACCACGAAATAAGCAAAAAACACAAAATTCAAATGATCAGAGTTCAGTAATCAGGTTGCTCGAACCGGGATTTGTCAATCCAGTAATAATGCACCAGAACAGGTGCGCGGATCTGGCCGTTTCTGATTTTTGCTCTCCTTTCGAAACTTCCTCTCTGAAATTTATGGCAAAATAAGAACAACCCTGAGGAGAAAAACATGCGCAGTGAGAAGGAAATGTTCGACCTGATCCTGGAATTTGCGCACGCGGAGGAGCGCGTGCGGGCGGTGATCCTGGACGGGTCGCGGGCAGACCCGCAGGCTCCGCGGGATGAACTGCAGGACTACGACATCGTGTACGTGGTCTCCGACATGCAGTCCTTTATGGATAATCCAGGGTGGATCGATATATTCGGCGAGCGCATGATCCTGCAACTACCGGACGATATGGGGGATGTAGAAAATAAACACCCAATCGGATATGCTTACCTGATGCAGTTCATGGACGGCACGCGCATTGATCTGACTCTCTACCCGGCGGATAAGATTGCCGAGGCAGAAGTGACCAGCTACTGTTACGCGCTGCTGGACAAGGACGGTATCCTGCCTGGCGAGAAATTCCGCGATGCCAGTCACTACCTCCCGACCCCGCCCACGGCAAAGGAGTTCGCGGATTGCTGCAACGAGTTTTGGTGGGTGAGCCCGTACGTGGCCAAGGGGCTGGCGCGGGATGAGATTATCTATGCGAAACACATGCACGAGATCGTGCGCGAAGAATTAGCAAAGATGCTGACCTGGTACATCGGCGTGCGCACGGGCTTTCGCGAAAACCCGGGCAAGTACGGCAAGCGCTGGCGCAAACTGCTGGAGCCGGAATTGTGGGAACTGCTGCTGCAGACCTACGCGGATGCCACGCTGGAAGGAACCTGGAAAGCGCTGTTCTCCACCTGTGACCTGTTCCGCCTGACCGCACCGGTGGTGGCGGCAGAGTTCGGCCTGACCTACCCCGGGCAGGAGGATGAACGCGTGTACGCTTACCTGGAATATCTGCACAAGCGCGGACTTGTACCCCAAACCTGGAATGATGAGGAGTTGAGATGAACAAAGTTTTCGAAGCAGATGTGGTTGTGGTGGGCGCTGGAACAGCAGGCACGTATTTCGCCTGGCGAACCGCCCAGGCCGGGTTCAAGGTGATCGTGTTGGAAGCACGCGCGCTGGAGGAGATGGGGCAAAGCATCGAGGTCATCCACATGGACCAGTACGCATTTGCGGAGTTTGACGTGCCCGAGCCGCAACCGCCGGAAATGATCCACCTGGAGACCACGGGAGTGATGTGGTCACCGGACCGCAAGATCACGGAAAAAGTGGAACACCCCTTTTATGTGGTGAATATGCCGGCCCTGTACCAGCGGCTGCACGGTTACGCGCGCTTGAGCGGTGCGGAGATAATCGAAAACGCCAGGGTGGAAAGCCTGATCCTGGAGAATGGAGCGCTGCGCGGGGTGAGCGGGGAGATCAAGGGCGACCCCTTCACCGCGCGCGCCAGGCTGGTGGTGGATGCCTCCGGGATGGCGGGGGCAGTGCGCACCCGGCTGCCGGATGATTTCGGCGTGGAAAACAAACCCATCGATCCATCGAAAATCTTTTGCTGTTGCCTGGAACTGCGCACCGACCTGCCCAAGGGGTCACTGACCGGCAGCAACTCGTTCATGTCGGAAAGCGGGTTCTGGAACCGCTCGTACGGGAAAGACATCATCATCGGCATGAGTCAGCACGGCGGCTATGACTACACCTGGCAGAAACACAAGGAATTCCGCGAACGCAACTGGGGTGACCCCGGCCGCCTGGTGGCGCAGCGCGCTGGCCTGGTGCCCTACCGGCGATCCCCCTTCTCACTGGTGGGCAATGGCTTCCTGGTGGTGGGCGACGCTGCTTTTCAGAACCGGCCGTTTTCCGGCGAGGGCGTCATCTCCGGTTGGGGCGCAGTCCGGGCAGCCCTGCCGGCGGCACTGGAAGCGCTGAGGAAGGGAGACACGAGCCGGGCAAGCTTGTGGGGTTACAACGTGACCTATTTCCGCGACCAGGGCGCCAAGTTCGCCGCGGATATGGCGCAACTTCCGGCGGCGACCGAATTCAACGCCCGAGACACCAATTACCTCTTCCGCCATCGTATCATCTTCAACGGCGAGGATTTTGCGGAACTGGCGCGGAAATACGAAGTGGTGATGGGCCCGGCCAAGCTGCTCAAGATGGTCGTTGTGCTATTGTGGGGAGTGCTCAGTGGACAATTCCAATGGTCAACTTTGAAGATCCTGCTGGCGGTGAGCAGCCAGGCGGGGAAATTGAAGAAACACTACTTGAAATACCCGGGCGATCCGGTTGATTTTTCAGCCTGGGAACACGAAGCCGCGCGATTGTGGGGGGAAATTAAATGAGCATGAGCACACCGCAAGAAGTGGACCTGCTGGACATCAGCGACCTGGGTTACGAAGAGCGGCTGACCGCCAGCGCGCTGCAGGGGCTGGTGAACCGCGAAGGAGCTGTGCTGTACCTGGTCAATCGCAATTATGACGACCCGGGCACGCGCAAGACCAACGTAGTGCACATGACAGACGAGAACTGGTACGGCAAGTACCGCGAGTACCTGGTGGACAACGACGCATATCTATTGGAATATTACCAATCGACTTACGGGTTCAAGACCCGCCTGATTGCCAGCCTGGAAACCCTTGTCCAGAAATACAGGCACTTATTAAATGGACTGGTGGTGTGGGATCCGGACATGGTCGACACGGTGAACCTGGCCTTGATGCTGGCGGCGCAGGAGAACCTGCTGGTGGTAGCTCCGGGACAGATCGATTGGGCGAGAGCCCTGGGGCTGGGGGAGGTGCGGCACGACCTGCGCGGACAGTTCAACGAGCGGGTCGAGCTGTATAAGTGGGCGTTCAAGAACCTTTTTGCGCAGTGTAAAGCCGGCCAGGTGGCCTGCATGGAACCCCATTGGCGGCGCAGCGAGTTCACTGATTTCATCGTGCAAAATAAACTATTTGTCTATTGTCTTTCTTCTTATGATAAAGGAGGGGTACGAGACCTGGGGCAGAAGCTGCTCATGCTGCTGATCGGCGGCCCATCCTGGTTGCGTAACTTGCTCTTCAACACCCGCCTGGATGGAATTGTCAAAGCCCTGGCGCGAGGACTGCTATGCAGCGGCGCGCCTGAAACGCACCTGGGCACACAGATCCAGCACTCGGTGGAAGCACTGCCCTTCCCGACCATCTTCGGCTGGCACAGCGACAGGGACGACGAGATGAGCTTCATGCTGCAGCTCTCGATGAACGGCATGCGCCTGGCACCTACCTTTCTGGCGGGAAATTACACCTTTCACAGCCGGTTGCCGGCCGCAGGACCATTCAAGCAGCACTATATCGAGCCGGAACAGGTAAGGCTTGAGCCCAAAACCTACCTGACCTTCACGCTCTCGGACGGCGACCAGCTTACCTTGATGAGCACGGGGGAAGTGGGCAACTGGCGCAGGGCGGAGCGCGGCAAGGTGCCCTTCAACTGGGAGATGCAGCCCCTGCTGGCAGAGATCGCGCCGGCACTGCTCGGGTATTACTACAGCAGCCTGCGGGAGACCGACCTGCTCATTGCCGGGCCTTCGGGGGCGGGTTATATCATCCCGCCGCTGGCGGGCAACCTGCCGGCTTATATGGCGGAGAGCGCGCGGTACTGCGACCTGGCCGACGTACGAGTGACCACTTCCTATATTGCCGACCCGCCCTTGCGCGTGGTGAAAGAGCACGGCGAGGCTCCGGGCGGGTTCCTGGGCTACCTGGCGGGTTACTTCCACCTGGGGCACACGCCCATGTACATGACAGGCAGCCGGCCATTCGTGGCTTATGCCTGGCCGAAACCCGAGCAGATCGCCTGGGAAAGCGGGCAGGTGCTGGAGGGCATCCGCAAACTGGTCGAGCAGCCCGGCACTGCGCCCCGCTTCATCGCCTGCCACCTTTTTGCATATTTCACTACCATCACAGATGTGTACGAATTCGTTCAAACGCTGGACAAGGACAAAGTAAAAGTGGTACGAGCTGATGAATTCCTTTACGCGGCTGAAAAAGCCATGCAATCAAACCCCCAAATTCATAGAAATAGGAGAGAAAAATGAACGATAAAGTACCCGGCAAGATCAAGTTGAGATACGGCATTGGCGACATGGGGGTGGCCATGCTGACCGCCATCACCCAGTTCTTTTTGATGATCTACTACACCGACGTAGCGCTGATCGACCCGGCCATTGTGGGATCGGCATTAATGGTGGGGAAGCTGACCTGGGACGCAGTGAACGACCCGTTATTTGGATACCTCTCGGACCGCACAAAGACCCGCTGGGGCAGGCGGCGGCCATATTTACTATTTGGCGCGGTTCCGCTGGCACTGGGCACCTGGATCCTGTTTTCCATTCCAAAGGGGTTGACCGGAGTAAGCGCTTTCCTGGTGGTGCTGTTCTCGTTCCTGCTCTTTGACACTATCCATTCGATCGTCTCGGTGAATTATTCCGCCATGACGCCGGAAATGAGCCAGGATTATGATGAACGCACGTCCATCACCACCATTCGTGAGATCTTCACCGTGGTGGGCTACATCCTGGGCGCAGCCACCACCACTGTTGTGGCCGGGTTGTTCATGAGCAAGTTCAACATGAACGAACACGCGGCTTACAGCGGAATGGGCCTGTTCTTCGGCCTGATCGCCATGGCGGCCGTGTTCGTGACCGCCTTCGGGGTGAAGGAAAAACCCAACGCGGTCATCCCGGCCAAGATCCCGCCTTTTAAAGCCGTGGCCTCAACCTTCAAGAATAAACCCTTCATGTGGCTGATGGGCTGCTTCCTGCTGACCAATTTTAGTTTTACCCTGCTCACCACGCTGCTGCCGTACTACCTGACTTACCAGTTGGGCATGGCTGACCAGATACCGATCGTGATGATCTCCATGCTGGGTTCGATCGGTCTCTTCCTTTACCCGATGAAGTTGTTGACCGACCGCATCGGAAAAGGCCCGGCTTACGCGGCCGGCCTGGGGTTGGCTGCGCTGGCCTGCGCGGCGACCTTTCTGCTGCCGCAAGGCCCATCCCCGTTGATCTACGTGATCGGCGTGGTAGCGGGCATGGGCTTTTCCGCCCAATGGGTTTGCCCGTGGAGCATGCTGCCGGATGTGGTTGAGTACGACGAGTTGAAGACCGGTCAACGCCAGGAAGGCATTTACTACGGCATGTGGAACTTCATCACCAAGTTCACTAACGCCTTTGGCATCGCGGTGGCCGGCTGGTCGCTGGCATTGTTTGGCTACGTGGCGAACGTGGAACAAACCTCGCGCGCGTTGTTCGGCATCCGGTTCTTCTTTGGGCCTGTGTCAGCTATCGTCATATTCATCGCCCTGCCGCTATTGATCTGGTACCCGATCACACGCAAAAGCCACATGAAGCTGCTGGAAGAGCTGGCTGCCAAACGCGCTCAAAAAGAGGCTCCCGCAGAATGATCCCCGGAACTGGAACGGGGCCCATCAAAGGTTATTAATTCTGAGTGAAATCGTGTTTCGTTAATTTGCCCGGACCGGCACAAGCGGCGTAAATCCGCTTGATGGCAAGCCCGGGCAACTTGTGATAGGATTATTCCTGTTATGGACTCCCAAGTGAAAAATTCTGAAATAACACCCGTACCTGAAAAGAAACGGAAACTGCGGGTGAAGACCCTCCTGCAGGTGCTGGTGGGTGTACTGGCGGTGGCGTACGTGGTGGTCAGTTTTTCCCAGATCAAGAGCATCTGGGAGGCATTGAGCCACGGCAACTGGATCTTCCTGGTGCTGGCGTTCGTGGTCATGGCAGCCTGCCTGGTGGATAATGCCCTGACGTACCGCTCGATCTACCGACTGATGGGGACAGATGAATCCCTGCGGACGTTGCTCAAGGTGAGCACGGCATATTTCTTTGTGAATGCGATCGCGCCCAGCGGCGGCTTCAGCGGCATGGCGTTCTTCGTGGCCTATGCCAAACGCAAGGACGTCACCACGGCGCGTATCATGGTGATCGGCATCCTCTATGTAATATATGAATACGCCACCCTGCTTTCGGTGGTGTTGGTGGGGTTTGTGGCACTGCTGCGGCGGCACGACCTGACTGCCGGTGAGGTAACTGCCGCACTGCTGCTATTGCTGATGGCAGTCGGGTTTGTCGTGCTGCTGTACCTGGCCAACCGGTCATCGGCGCGCCTGGGCAGGCTTCTGTCGGGCATCTTCCGCTGGATCAACCGGGTACTGTTCCGCTTCTTCCACCGCGACGTGCTCAAACCGGAAAACGCTGAGAATTTCGCGTTTGAGATGGGTGAAGGCATTACTGCCATCCGCAGCAGCCGCAAGAACCTGCTCATGCCATTCGTGTTTTCTTTGATCAACAAGGGGCTTCTGATCACTGTGCTGGCATTTGTATTCCTGGCACTGGGCGTGCGGTTTTCGACCGGCAGCCTGGTGGGCGCTTTCAGCATCGGGCAGTTGTTTTACTACGTTTCCCCCACCCCCGGCGGCGTGGGCGTGGTGGAAAGCGTGCTGCCGGTGGCGCTGAACCTGCTGCGGGTGCCCTTCACCAAAGCCATGCTGGTAACGCTGATTTACCGGGCGGTCACCTATTGGTTCCCATTCGTGGTGGGGGGTGTGTCCTTGCGCCTGGTGCAGAAGTCGCACAAGGAATAAAGCGGGCGGAAAAGCCTACCCTTGTGATATCGCTGCCTCAAGCAGGATCTGGCGGTCCACCAGGCCGAGCGGCTTTCCTTCCGGGTCAGTGACCACCATCCATTTGCGCCCCAGGTCGAGCATGAGGCGGGTGGCTTCAGACACAGCCAGGGTCGGGGGAACCGCGAGCACCCCGGGGGACATGAGGTCAGAGGCGGTTTCACTTCCCGCGTTTTGCGCGGAATTCTTTTTGAACATATCCAGGATGCTCTTGCGTTCTAGGGACTGAACACGGGTAATGACATCCGCATCGCTGATCAGCCCGACGGCTTTTCCCTGTGCATCAGTAACAATCAGACGGTGTGAAGCGGATTGGGCAAACTTGTTGATGATCGATGACAGGTCTTCATCGAAACCAACGAGGGGGATCTCAGTCGTCATGACGTCCTGTACCGAGGTAATCACTCCGGGTTTCAGTTCAAGAGCAGGGAGGGTGCGCGCGACGTGCGCTACCTGCCGAAGGATATCCAGACGTGAGAGCATGCCGACCAGGCTGCCCTTATGATCAACGACCGGCATGCGCTTGAGTCCAGACTTTACCATGCGGGCGGTAGCCTCGCGCAGGTGCAGACTGCCGGGCAGCACCTGAACCGGTGCGGTTATCACATCCTTTACCAGCAGCGGGGACTGCATGAGCGCGTTCAATTCAGCCTCGATTTCTGCTTTATCCAGGCGCAGGGCAACAGAAAGTCGCTGGCTAATGCCCGCCCGGTCGATCAAGTCCTCATCCGTGAGTATTCCCACCACCTTGCCGGCAGAATCAATGACCGGCATGGCTTTAACCTGCTTATCGAGCATGAGTTTCCAGGCGGAAAAGACGCTCTCCTGCGGCGCAAGTGCGGCTACGTTTTTGGTCATCACCTCTGAGACCAGTTTCTCAGCCGGGACAAGGTTCTGCAAGCGGTGGGCGTATTTGACTACCCTTACGTCCTCAAGGGTGATCAAGCCCTCCTGCACCAGGGGAGCAATGCTCTGCAGGCACTCTTCAAGTTTGTCAGCCTCGTCAATCACCTCGATGACCAGGGGGAGGTCCATCGCGAGCACTTCAACGGCAGAGGTGTGAATGCGGGAATAAGCGCCAAAACCGGCCACGCCCCTGAACACGGAAGCTCCGGCGACGGACTTCTGGCGCAGGATCTCGAGGATCACGCTATCGAGCGACTTGCCGCGCCAGGTATCGCTCTCGCTGAAGTAAATGCGCAGCCGCTGCGGATGGGTAAAAGGTTGAGATATCATAAGTCGTCCCTCACTACAAATCCATTATATCGATCTTCCCAGGTAGATGCCCAGGGCAGCAAACAAGACGCCCAGCAGGGTGCTGCCCAACAGGTTGAGCAGGCCGGTAAGCCACTCGCCCTTGAGGAGCAAGTTCACGCTTTCGAAGGTGAAGGTAGAGAAGGTGGTGTATGCGCCCAGGAATCCGACAGCAATGAGCAGCCGCCAGCGCGGGTCGATAAGGAAGCGCTCGGTGGTCAGCGAAAGGAAGAGACCCAGCAGGAAGCTGCCCGTCAGGTTGACCAGCAACGTGCCGAGGGGGAAACTGGAGCCCCATTTTTGCGAGATCCACAGCGAGAACCAGTAGCGCGCGTTCGCGCCCAGGATTGCCCCGATGGAAATGATCAGGAAGTTCTGCATAAGCCGTCCAGGTAAAGCAAAGTTAAGAAAAAACTTCTGCCAAATGGAACTTGACAGAAGCTATCAGCCATTTGGGTGGACCCCACAGGCGGTTCGAATTAAGCGAGCTTCATCGCTCACAGGGGAGTATACAGGCGATTGGCTGGAGCGTCAAGAAAAGCGTGGGGGGTACCCCTGCACTGCACTGCCTCGCCCGGATTGCGGGATTGTTTGAATCCGATTAAAATCAAATCCCTTACTGGTAATGAAAGCGATGAGACCTTAGAAGATGATGAAAACCCCCTCCCCAACCCGAATTCCTGATAAACGCAACCTGCTGATTATCCTTGCGGTAGTGCTGCTGGTGGCGGGCGTGGCCGTGGTCAAAACACTGACCGCAGACAAACCACTCCTCACCCTGGAAGCTCCCGAGGTCACCCTGCAACGATATAAGGACAGCGGACAGCCAGTGGTAGTGTATTTCCATTCCCCGGAATGCCTGAGCTGCCGCCAGGTGCAGGGGGCGTTGGACGAGCTATACCCCGAGTTCAAAGAGCGGGTGAAGTTGATCAGCCTGGACGTGCTGGATGAGTCCAGCGAAGAACTGGTGGAGCGAACGGGCATTCATACCACCCCGGTGCTGCTGTTTGTGGACGCAGCCGGCCATGAGACGCAGTTCAGCGGCGAGATCAGCCCTGAAGACCTGCGCATGCGGCTCTCGGAATTGAGCGGAGGAACGCCATAACCCTCGACCCTGCCCTACTGCAACCCGGTTCGCTGTTGGGATACCTGCTGGTGTTCCTGGGCGGCGTGTTCACCTCCATCGAACCCTGCAACGTGGCCATGATCCCGCTCATCATGGGGGTGGTGGGCGGCTCGCGCAACCTGGCGCGCAGGCGCGCTTTCTGGATCTCTCTGGTATTTACGCTTGGGCTGGCGGTGACCTTTGTGCTGTTGGGCGTGCTGGCGGCGCTGCTGGGCGGAATCCTGGGGGGCGGCACCCCGCTGTGGTATTACATCGCAGCAGTCGTGTGCCTGCTCATCGGGCTGCAACTGCTGGGTGTGCTGCAGCTCTCGACGCCGGCATGGTTGAATACCCTGCAGGGCAAAGTCTCTGCGCGCGGCATCCGGGGAGCCTTCCTTTTGGGGCTGGTGTCGGGGTTGGTGGCATCACAATGCGCCACGCCGGTGCTGGCGGTGATCCTCACTTATGTGATGGCGCAGA